>NZ_JAAGPN010000228.1:0-13465 GCF_017104805.1 Paraburkholderia sp. Ac-20347
GACGCGGCGCGCGCTCCACTGCGGCGCGTCGGCCGCGAACCAAGCGCGCGCGCCCAGCAGCACGACCGGTTCGCCGTCGCCATTTTCGTAGACGTAGCGCGCGGCGCGCGCAAACGGACCCAGCTCCATCTTGCCCGCCGACACGAGCCGCAAACCCGCCGAGGCCAGATCGAACGGCGCGGCGTCGGCGGCGGCGTCGGCGGCGGCGTCGACGTGATAGATGTTATCGACGCTTGCGTCTTCATGCGCATGATCGGCGCCGGAGGATGCGGCCGGGGCCGCTTCCATCAGCGCCATGACGGCGGCGTTGTTCAGCGTGTGCTCGTCGGGTTCGGTCAGCGCCAGCCAGGCCGCGCCCGCCGCGAGCATCGCATAGATCAGCGCGAACGCGGCGGCGCGGCGACGCCAGACGGCGCGCAGACGGAATCCGGCGCGCCGCGAAGGCGTGCCGGACGGCGCATCGGCCATGTCCGGATGCAACGCATCGGCCGCGTGAAACGACCGGCGCATCTGCGCATTGAGACGCCGATAGAACAGGATCCGGTGCCACTCGCCGGGCCGCCGCGCCAGATAGCGGCGCACGCGCGCGGCGTGCTCGCCGGCCAGCGAGCCGTCAGTGTAGGCCTGAATATCGGCCTCGGACACCGGCCGCTCGTCGGGCGGCCCCTGGGAAACCATGATCGTCGGCCTGCGTGGATGGAGACGATGGACTAACAGGCGGCCCGGCGATTTATTCCGGGCGGGCGCGAGAAAGGCAGGGACGAGGAAGGGGAAACGGGAAAGAACCGCGCGGATTCAGCGTGGATTCAGCGCAGATTCAACGCGTAAAGGCGAACACCTGCTCCGCGAACAGCAGCAAGGCGACGAGGATCATCGCCACGCCCGACAGCTGGCTGACCCGGCGCGCCGCGGCGGGCCGCGTGCCGAGCACGGCCTTCGAGCCGAAACCGACCACCGAATAGACCGACGCGCAATTGATCATATGCAGCACGCCCAGCGCGACGATCTGCGCGGACACCGACCACCCGGCGTCGCGGCGCGTGAACTGCGGCAGGAGCGCGACGAACAGCAGAATCGCCTTCGGATTGAGCCCGCTGATCGCGAAACCGCGCATCGACCAGCCCCAGCGGCTCTGCTGCCCCGCTTTCGGAGCGTCATCCGGCCCCGCCGAGAGTTCGGCCGGATGCATCACCGTGCGCACGCCGAGCCACAGCAGATAGGCGCCGCCGACCACGGTCAGCACCGAAAGCAGCGCGGGCACGCTCGTGACCAGCGCGCCGACGCCGGCCGCGACCACCAGCGTGATCGCGAGATAGCCCAGCAACATGCCGCCGACGGCGGGCGCGATCACGCTGCCGCGCAAACCCGCCGAAATCGCGTAGGCCCAGTCGGCGCCCGGCACCATGACGAGGGAGAACGAAACGATCCAGAACGCCGTCAACAAACTGACTTCCACTGCTGTACTTCCGGTAGAGCGGGCGCCACCGCCCGAGGGCGCAAATCTTACGGTTTGCGCACCGGAATGTGCTCCCTATTTCTTGCCAGTTGGCGGCTCGACGCGCTAATATTTCTTGCATGGACGCCATTGACCGCAAGATTCTTGCTGAGATTCAGCAAGATGGACGACTTTCAATCACCGAGCTCAGCGAACGCGTGGGCCTGAGCCTCTCGCCGTGCCAGCGTCGGCTGCGCGCGCTCGAGAGCGCCGAGGTCATCAGCGGCTATCGCGCCACCATCGACCCCGCCACTGTCGGGCTGAATTTTTCGGCCATCGTCTTCGCCACCTTGCGCGAGGGCAGCAGCGAGAACGTGCAGTCCTTCGAGGACGCGCTCATCGACATTCCGGAAATCACGCGCGCCGAGCGCCTGTTCGGCGAACCCGACTACATGCTGCATGTGGTCACGCGCGACCTGAAGGCGTTCCAGACGCTCTACGACCGGCGTCTGCTGCCGCTGCCCTGCGTGCTGCGGCTCACCTCCACGCTCGTCATGAAGAGCATTTTCCAGGACCGGCCGCTGCCGTTGTGAGGCGGCGCGCTTTCGCGAATGCGTGTGCGATGGCTTTTAGCGCGACTGAATCATGATCTGAAGTGCAGGAATTCGCTTGCGCAATTCGGCAATGAGCGCCGCGACTTCGGTGGCATCGATTGCGGTTTCGGTTGTGAAATCGATGGTCGTGCCGGTCGTTTCCGTCGCGCCCAGCAGCGTGGCCGGGCCGGATGGCTGACCGTATCGGAAGCTCTGCGACCAGATCTCGCCTTCTCGTCGGCTGGTGAATCTCAGCGCCGGACAGGCGAAGTTGGCAACCGAAGGACCGAGCGAGCCGTGGTCGCCCCAGATCAGTTCCTGGAGTATGGCGTTGTAGTGCTCGTTCGACGACAGACACGGATAGAAGCCGGTCAGCGCTCGCTCGGCATGGGAAATCGTATCGCCCAGGTCCGGCGTGAGTCGCATGCCTCTGCCTGTGTCGGCGAGTTGGCCTTCTGTGCCGTTTAGCGTCAGGACGACGCTCAAGGCCGGCGCGCGGCTATATTCGACAACGCATAAAGCAAGCAGTTGCGCACACACGTCGGCTGGCGAAAGACGCCGCGAAATATTGAGCAGATCGCTGTGATCCATCGTCGACTCACGAATGCTGGACGTGATTCATTGTCCGCATTCTGTGCGGCGGTGTCGACTGGTCGAAAATGGTTTTCAGCGACGAATAAAAACCCAATCCAACCATGGCGGGACGAGCGCAACCCAATGCCATAGCAAGAGCAAAAACACTCGTCTCGCCACCCTCGACACCGCTACTCAAAACCGCCACGCCAGGCGCCCGGAAATCGCATTGTCATGCGAGCCCCCGCCATACTGCCCGCTATACGCGACGCCCAGCGTCAGATTCTTCGCGACGCTCGCATCCAGGCCCAATTCGACCACCGCCGTATCCCGCGCGATCGGCACCCCGGCCACCGAGAACGCCGACCCGCCATCGATAAACGCCAGCGTCGAAGTCGGTTGCGTGTTGCCGAACGCATGCCGCCAGCCCGCCATCGCATGCGCGCTCACGCTCGCGAGCGGCAATTCGCCGAGCCGCGTCGCCACCCGCAGACCCAAGGTCGAGAAGCCGATATTCTCCGTATCGCCCTGAGCCCGCAGCGCGCTCTGACCGCCGTTCTCCGAAAAGCCGTCGCTATGCAGATTCACATACGCCAGCCCGGCGAACGGTTCGACCGCGAAGCGATCGAACGGCACCGCGTAGCCCACTTCGCCGAACACCTGCGCGGCCTTCGCGTCGTAGTTCGCGCTGTCGTGATCGGAGAAGCCCGTGAACGCCGGATAGCGGTCCTCGCTCGCATCGTTCCAGGTGTACGCCGCGCCGAGCCGCACGCCGATCGGTCCGTACTGCGCGCCGCCGTACATCGCCACGTGATACGTATCGACCGATGCCGTCGAGTTCAGCCCGTTCTCCAGCGAGCTGTGCGCAAAGCCGCCCGCCACGCCCACACGCCACTGGTCGTTCAGCGCCATATCCGCGCCGCCGATGAAACCGGCCGTGGTGCGGTCGAGGCCCGCGGCGTTGGCGTCGCCCGCCAGCCGGCTATCCGCGCCGTAACCCTGCGCCCAGACCACCGGCTGATACGGCGTGCTGTTCGCGCACGCGCCCTGCGAACCGCCGTGCACGGTGTCGCCCGACATCGCGCCTTGCGACAGACGCGAATCGCACAGCGCCGGTCCCGACGACAGCGCCCCAAGCGGCCCGTCGGTCGGCGCGAGTCCCTGACGCAGGCGGTCCGTGACCGCGTCGCGCAGATAGCGCGTATCGAGCAGGAACACCGTCTTCGCATCCGAGATCAACTGGCCGTCGATCATGTCGTAGGCGTGGCGCGCCGTGGCCGCATCGGTCCCGAGGATCGACTGATACAGCGGGCCCGTCGTCGAGAGCGAGGCCACCGCCGTCGCCACGCTGCTCTGGTTCGGCGTCACCGCCACCGACGTGAACGGCTGGTCGTTGCGCGTGAGCGTCAGGTTGACGGTGTTCGGCGTATAGCTCAGCGTCGGCGTGAGGAACGCGAGGGTCGAGCTGACGCTCTGGAACGCGCCACTCACGCCGCCCGCCGCCGTGAGAATCGGATACTGCGTCTGCGGTGACCACGCGCCCTGGCCCGCGAGCACGCTGACCACGCCGCCGTTGAGCGTCGCCGAGCCCGTCGCCGCGATCTTGCCCGCCTGGGTCGGCGTGGCCGCGACCTGGTAGTTCGATCCCGATTCGAAGGTCACGTTGCCCGCCACGTTCAGGCTCTGGCCCGGCGTGAGCGCCGCCGCGGTGCCGCCGCTCTGCACGATCAGGCCGCCGACCGTGCCGGTGCCCGTGAGCGTCGCGCCGTTCTGCACGGTGGCCGTCGAATTGGCCGTCGAGCCGCTTACGTCGAGCGTGCCGCCCGCGACCGTGGTCGGGCCGCTATAGGTGCTGGTGCCGCCGAGCGTGAGCGTGCCGCTGCCCGCCTTCGTCACCGAACCCGTGCCCGTGAGCGAGCCCGCATAGCTGCCGCCGCCGTTCACGGTGAGGCTCGAACTGCCGAGCGAGACGCTCGAACCGGACGCGCCGTCGAGCGAGCCCACCGTCACGGCGAGCGGCGCGCCGCCGGTCGTGCCGAGCGCGAGCGTGCCGCCGTTCACGGTCAGGCCGCCGGTGCCGAGCGCCGTGTTCGAGCCGACCGTGAGCGTGCCGTCGTTGAGCGTCGTGCCGCCGCTATACGTGTTCGCGCCCGTCAGCGTGAGATCGGCCGCGCCGTTCTTCACGACCGCGCCCGTGCCGGAGACCACGCCGGACAGCACGGTGTCGGCGCTGCCGCCGATCGTCAGCGTGTCGTTGAGCGCGACCGCGTTGGCGAGCGTGACCGCCGTCGAGGCGTCGAGCGTTGCGGGCGCGGCGACCGTCAGCGTGCCGGTGCCGAGCGCCGCGTCGTTGCCCGCCACGAGCGTGCCGCCTTCGAGCGTCGTGCCGCCGCTGTAGGTGTTCGCGCCCGAGAGCGTCTGCGTGCCCGCTCCCGCCTTGACGATGCCGCCCGTGCCCGAGATCGTGCCGCCGTAACTGCCGTCCGAACCGCCGCCGAGCGTGAGCGTGTTGCCGCCGAGCGTGACGCTCGTGCCGCCGACGCCCGAGAGCGAGCCGACCGTCGGCGTGGCCGTCGGATCGCTGCCGCTGATGTCGAAACTCGTGCCCGCGTTCGCGAGATTCACGTTGGTCGAGTCCGAGAGCGTGCCGCTGCCCGCCAGCGCCAGCGTGCCGTCGTCGATGGTCGTCGCGCCCGTGTAGGTGCTCGTGCCGGTGAGCGTTTCCGTGCCGCTGCCCTGCTTGACGATGCCGCCGCCCGTGCCCGCGATGCCGCCCGTGAAGGTGCCGTCGGTGGCGTCGCCGAGCGTCAGCGTGTTCGCACCGAGGTTGATCGTGCCGCCGCCGACCAGCGTGCCGAACTGCTGCTGCCCGTTGCCCGCGGAGAGGTCGAAGGTCGCGCCATTCGCCACATCGACGATACCGCTCGCGGCCAGGCTCGCATTCGCGCCGAGCGCGAGCGTGCCCGCGTTGATCGTCGTGCCGCCGGTGTAGGTGTTCGCGCCGTTCAGCGTGAGCGTGGCCGCGCCGTCTTTCGTCAGACCGCCCGTGCCGCTCAGCGCGCCGTTCAGCGTGAGGTCGTTGCTGCCGAGCACCGTGAGGCCGTTGTTCAGCGTGATGTCGTTGCCGAGCGTGACCGGCGCGGTGCTGTCGAGCGTCGAAGCGCCGTTCACCGTGACCGCGCCCGTGCCGAACGCCGCATCGTTGCCGACGACAAGACCGCCCGCGTTCAGCGTCGTGCCGCCGCTATAGGTGTTCGCGCCCGTGAGCGTTTCCGTGCCGCTGCCTTGCTTGACGATGCCGCCCGTGCCCGAGATCGTGCTGCCGACGGTTTGACTGCTCGCGTCGCCGAACGTCAGCGCATTCGCGCCCAGCGACACCGTCGTGCCGCCCACGCCGCTCAACGCGCCGATGGTCTGCGCGCCCGACGCCCCGCTGATATCGAAGCCCGCACCGCTGTTCGCGAGATTCACCGCGCCCGTCGAGGCCAGCGAGCCACCCGCGCCGAGCGCGAGCGTGCCCGCGTCGACGGTCGTGCCGCCCGTGTAGGTGTTCGCGCCCGTGAGCGTTTCCGTGCCGCTGCCCTGCTTGACGATGCCGCCCGTGCCGTCGATCGTGCCGCCGAACGTCTGGTCGGTCGTATCGCCGAAGGTCAGCGTATTGCCGCCGAGCGTCACGCTGCTGCCCGCGACGCCGCTCAACGCGCCGATGGTCTGCGCCGCCGATGCGCCGCTGATATCGAAGCCCGTTCCCGCGTTGGCCAGCGTGACCGCGCCCGTCGAGGCGAGCGAGCCGCCCGCGCCGATGGCGAGCGTACCCGCATCGATGGTCGTGCCGCCCGTGTAGCTGTTCGCGCCCGTGAGCGTTTCCGTGCCGCTGCCGATTTTCGTCAGGCTGCCCGTGCCCGCGATGCCGCCCGTGTAGGTGCCGTCGGCGGCGCTGCCGAGCGTGAGATCGTTCGAGCCGAGATTAACGGTGCCGCCGCCGACCAGCGTGCCGAACTGCTGTTGACCGTTGCCCGCCGAAAGATCGAAGGTCGCGCCGTCCGCCACATCGACGATACCCGTCGACGCGAGACTCGCGTTCGCGCCGAGCGCGAGCGTGCCCGCGTTGATCGTCGTGCCGCCCGTTTATGTAATGACGCAATCCACAATTAAGAAGAAAAACAGCCACTTACGCCCGCTTTTTGTACAAAAGTTACCTACCAAAAATGACACGTCAGTGCCAATAGAATCAGATAGTTACATTGGGTTTTAAACACTAGGGGCAGCCCAAACGGCTACGCGCATGACTTAGTCATTTAATTCCGCTAAGGTTATGCATGGGTGCCCGAGGGGGTGCCTGGCTCCCACTGGCTCTCGCAAACATCCACTGGGTTTAGGCCGCCGCACTCCCCATGGGTGCGGCGGCTTTTTTTCGGCATCAAAGCGCGCCATTGGCCGCCTTAGATTGCATGTCCGCGAGAGCCACTTTGGCCGCATCGTATCCGTCGTTGAACAACCTTTGACGCAACTCAAGCGGCATCGATCGGTCAAGCGTCGACGCGTACCCGGTTTCCACAAACGCCATATGCGCACCCGCCGACTGGGCCGCCGTCACGTGCGTCGTTTCGCAGGCCGACAGCATCAGGTCGATCAGGCGCATCGAGAACTGTACGGGCGACATCGACCGATCAGGCTGCAGCGGCAAATCCTGGCTCACAAGTTGCACACCGAGGCGCGGCACGTCATCGACCTTCAGCCGGTCCACCGGAATGTTGTTCACCATTCCGCCGTCCGCCAGCAGCGCGGCGCCGAGCCGCACAGGCTCAAATACGAACGGAATCGACGTCGACGCACGCACCGCCTGCGCGATTGCGGCCGCTGGCGTCGTAGCGCGCGAGAACTCGAACGGCGCTTCGCTCGCGACGTCCGACGCCACCACCGTCAATGTGGTGGCGACGTCCGCGAACGTCTTGCCGCCGGTGTGCTCCTGCAGCCATGCGAGCAACCGGGATCCGTCGCAGAACCCGCGCAGGCGCAGCGCGGCGAGCGGGCTGAAGGACAACATGTCGGACCAGTCGAACGTCAGCGCAAGCGTTTTCATGTCCGACAGCCGCATGCCGCACGCGGCGAGCGCGGCTACGATGCTGCCGCCGGACGTCCCGGCCAGCTCTACAGGCTCGAAGCCAGCGTCCGCGACCGCCTGCAAAGCGCCGACATGCGCCGGCACCTTGAAGCCCGAGCCGCTCAACGCGAGGCGCAGGGGCGTCATTGCGCCGGCGCCGCCGCAGTCGCGGCGCTCGCGGACGTCGCCACCGCGGCGGCGGACGCAGCGGCAGCCGTCGTTGCAGTCGCCGTGGACGTCGTGACGGTGCTCGCCGTGCCGTTCACCGCCAGCCAGTTGGACAACGCAAGCGACGCCGCGCCGAGCGCAAGCCTGATCGCGTTGGCCGTCGCGGTATCGATCGGCAACAGCGACACCAGCGCGATCGCGTTCGGGATCACGGTGTTGATCAGGCTCTGAACGTTCGTCGGATCGAGTGACGCGACCGCTGCGCACAACTGCCCGTTGTCGGTGGCGAGCAGCTTGAGATTCGCATCGCCTGGAATCGATGCGCTCAGGTTCAGCAGCACCGGCTGGACGACCGTGCATGCCTTGTCGACGTTCGACTGCGCGTTCGCGGCGAGAGTCGCGAGATCCTGCTGCGCTGTGGACGTGCAACCGGCAACAGAAAGAGCGAGCAGGACGGCACCTGCCGCGAGCAGCATGAGTTTCTTCATGGTGAGAACCTTCGGGATGTGATGCCGCTATCGCGGCGGGAGGGAAATCAGAAGCGCCAGCGCGCGCCGAGCTTCACCGTGGTGCCGGTGTTGGCCTTTTTCATGGTGATGCTCAGATGCGTCGAGGGAGGGATCTCGGCGTACACCACGCAGCACGAAACGTCGTAGGTGGTCGGGTTGACAGTCGGAAGCACCTGCACGTGCTCGATGATCGAGCAGCTGGTGAGCAGCGCCGCCAGCAGCGCGCCGACGGCACGCGTCACTGGAGCGTGCCGGCTGCGGTCACCTGTGGAGCGGTGACGGTGACCGGCGCCGCGGCTGGCGCCGTGATCGCAAGACTGACAGAAGGAGCGGGCGCAGCCGCCGGGTCGGCTGTCGGCTCAGCAGGCCCGGTAGACGTCGCGCCACCGGCGCTGGCGCTGCTCGCAGCGGTCCCACTATTCGTTGCCGCGTGAAACACGCCGAGGCCGGTAAGCGCTGCAACGATGCCCATGACGAGCTCTTTCGGATCCGCCTGGTGGGTGAATACAAGCGCCCCCCAAAGGGCGAACAGCAATGCGGCGGCCAAAAACTTGATCCATGCATTCATGCTTTCCTCTTGTCGAAAAAATGGCCGCGCGCGGCGGCCAGTGAGCAGCTCAGGAATCGAGGGATTCGAGTCCGTGGGCGTTGATGATCGAAGTGATCTTCGATGCGTAATTCGGGTCCGTCGCATACCCTGAGCCGGCGACAGCCTGCGTGAACGACAGGGCGTCCGTGCACGCGAAAGCGCACGCGTAGCGCGGGTTCTGGATCAGGAACTGCGCGTGGTCCTGCAGGCTCGCCAGCCAATCGGCGTACACGCGCCAGCGCGCCTGCACTGTCACCGGCTTCCCGCCGACGTACTCGACGCTCGGCAGCATCACTGTCGTGCCCGTCCAGCTGGGATCGGCCTTGACGCCGAACAGGTTGAAATAGCGCTGCGCGAGCTGCGATTTGGCCCACCCGGATTCGAGTGCCGCCTGGGCGACTGTGAAGCTCGCTGGAATGTTGGTAGTAGCCGCGAGCGAGCGCGCCGCCGGCGCGATTGCCGCGATGAAATCGTCTGGTGTCATGTGCCCTCGTGGAAAGATCGACGCGCAAACGCACACCGCGCTATAGCGGCGCGCGCGAGGTGTCAGAAGAAAGGGAACGCGGCGCTAGAGCAGCGCCGCTGAGTTAGTGGTTGTTGCCGACCCAAGGCTTCGCGGGCAGCGGTAGCCGCACCGCCGTATCGAGCTTGCGGCTCACGTCCTGCGCAGTACTCGCGGCCTCGTCGGCTTTGCTCGCGGCGGCCGCAACCTTGCGCTCGACCTGCACGCTGGTCTGTTGGGCTGCGGTAGCGGCCTGCGCGGCCTCGCGGGTCTGTTTCAGCATCGCAGCACTCTTCGCATCGCTGATGCGCGCCCGATCGCCGAGGAATTGCAGCGTGAACTTGGCAAGCTCGTGCGTGTCGGCCATCTGCTGCCGCAGATCGGCTAGCGACGCTGCGCCCTGCTGATTCAGTTTCGTCAGGTCGTTAATCCGGCCAGTGAATTCGCGCACGCATGCCGCGCGCTCTTCTGCGCGCACGACCGGGAAACGGTCGATCAGCTGCATGCGCTCGCGCTGGTTGATCCAGTTCATCACGGCCGCGCCCGCGGCCATCGCAAGCAACACGACCATTGCGAACAGCACGAAGATGTCCACGCGCTGCCACAGCGCCTTCAATCGCTGGCCTTTCGTCATGAGTAGCCCGTCGTGCGACGGCCTCCGAGTTCTGCCTGCAGTTGCCCGATTCGACGGTCCTTTTCGGCGAGGCTCGTCATCAGTGCTTCGATCTTCAACCGATCCTGCATACGGTCCTCGGCGGCCTGCTGGACCATCTTCCGGTACCGCGCTTCGGACACGGCTAGCAGCCGCCTATAGCGCGTCTCACGCGCGATCGCCTTGTGGTACTGCGACTCCCACTCTTTCGATGCGCGCGCGAGACTCTCGAGCGTCGATGCCTCGATCTCGTCGCGCCGGATCTCGAGCTTGTCGCTCGATTCGGACTTTCGCGTGCTGGACAGTTCCTTGCGCGCTCGCATCCAACCCGCGGAGAGCGTGCCAGCAAGCACAGCCAGAGACGCCGAAATGCCGGAAAGGAGCTTGACGAGGCTCAGGTCGTCGCCAGAGGTGGGCATAGGCGTTGGGTGGTCTCGATTTGTGGTGGAAACGAAAAAGCCGCCCTGAGGCGGCCATGAATTTCACTTGACTGATGTACCCTTTAGGTACATTCTTCGCGGCATGGGCTACGCACTTCGCGGTGCCCGACTCTCCGAAAGGAATGACCGTGAAACTGATCTTTCGCGCGCTCGCGCGCCTTCAATTTTTTCGCCCAGATGAACCCTCCGTATGTGCCGCCGACGCCCGAAGACCTGCTTCGGCTTGCCGACGAGCTCAAATACACGCGCTCCCAGATGGCCGCGCTTGCGCACGTCTCGACTGGCAGGCAGTGGGCAAAGTACACGTGGGGCGACAAGACGCCCGAATCAGACCGACGCGATCTGGGATTCGACAAGGCCTTTCTGATCGCCGCGCGGCTCGAGCTCATGTCCGGCCCGGTGAAGACCGTCGAGCAGATTTACGACCGGATGCGCACGTTCGGCTGCTTCGTCGGCCCGGTGCCCGATGGAGAGCAGCAGCCGTAGCGATGGCGCTCGGTTGCGCCGCTGCCTCGCAGGCGCGCGCAGAATCGTTCTTCCAGATCGAAGCGGGTATTGGCGTCACCTCGGCGACGAAGCTCGGCGACGGCATGTACTACTCGAAGGGCTTCTCTCACGACACGCCGAACGGCAGCTATGGCGGCCGCGTCGGTATCGTCATGAATGCCGTCGACGCGCGCCCGCGCTCGTTCGTCCCGGGACTGCGCGCGCATCTCGACTACTACAACTTCGGCAAGGTGAAATGGTCGTCGGTCAATCCGCAGGATGCGACCGACTTCGATGGCACCGGCGCGCCAGGCGGCTACAACGTCGCCACGCTGAGTTGCAACGACAACAACTGCGGCGCCATGCGGCGCTTCGATTCCACCGGAGGTATCCAAGCACTGGCACTCACGCTCGAACCGTTCTGGGATCTCGGTGCCGGGTGGCAGTTCGGTCTCGAAATCGGCCCGGCGCTCTACCGGAGCACGTGGACGACAGTCGCGACGGCGCTCTCCGATGGCCCGTTCGGACCCGCCGGCACAGAAGAAACCCTTTCTCATAGCCCGCACGTCCAGCTCGGCGCGCTCGCTGGTGCGGCAATCTCGCGCGGGCCGCTCTCGGTGCGGTTGAATTACCTCTATGCGCCGGTCGGGCAGTCGACGGCCAAAAACGTCCCATCCGGCATAAAAGGAGATTGGATGCTGTCCATCGGGTATGTATTCTGAGGCCGGGAAATTGGGCCTTGATATACTTTCTGACGCCCTACTCCAACTCCTATAACAGACCGACCCGCTATGAATGATCGACGCCATCGTTTTTTTGACAGCCCGGTGACACCCGAGACATCGATTGACATCGTGACGCAAAACTTCCGGCACAAGGATTTCCCTGCCACTGGGCCGATTCCTTGGCTTGATCGTCCTGATGCAGTTCAGGCTATCGATTCCAAACTTATCGCTGGAGAAATCAGCGAGGCTGAAGCCGAAATGTGCCGCCGGTGGGAGCGCGACGGCTATCTGATCATCGAGAAGTTCTTTTCCGACGAACAGCTCGACCAAGCGTGGCAATCATACGAAGACGCGATCTCGGCCGGAACAATCGTTCCGCCACATGAACCACTCTTCGATGGCGATGAAGTGCACGGCCGCATCCTGAACCCGCACTTCAAGCTCGAAAGTATTAAGCAGATGCTGTTCGATGAACGCATGCGCGACATCGTGAGCTTACTGCTCGGCGTTCGAGCGCTTCCGTTTCAAACGATCATCGGCCATAAGAGTAGCGAGCAGCTGCAACACTCCGATTCGATTCATATGTCGACGTATCCGACCGGGTACTTGGCGGCAAACTGGATTGCGTTCGAAGATATTCACGAAGACTCCGGCCCCCTGGTCTACCACCCGGGAAGCCATAAACTTCCGTACCTGATGGCCGATGAATTGGGGATCCCATTCGACGTCGGATACGGCGGCTACCATACTACTTACGAACCTGCGGTTCAGAAGCTAATCGCAGACCACCGATTTGAGACGAAGTACTTTCTCCCCAAAAAGGGAGACATTCTTCTTTGGCACGCAAACCTTCTGCACGGCGGTAGCAAACTCGCGACGCCGGAAAACGTAAGCAGAAAGGCACTCGTCTGCCACTTTTTCGCAGAAGGCTGCCTCTGCTATCACGACCTTACTGGAATGCCCGCACACATCACGCCCGCAGTCTTTGACTCGGCGGCGTACCTTGCAGCCTATCCAGATGTTGCCGCTGCCGGAGTTGATCCTTATATCCATTACATGAACGGCGGCAAGGAAGAAGGGCGAATTGCCTTTCTGAAGAAGGGATTCGACGGTGAAGCTTACCTGGAAGCGAACCCTGATCTTCGCGGTGTCGTCGGCAGCCCTCATCAACACTTCGTGCACTTTGGCCGAAAAGAGGGGCGGCCGCTCGGAAGCTCAAGCTAATTTATCGATCTACTCCGGGCTGGGTAGAGTTACCTGCACCCAGCTCGGCAGAGTGTCATAGAAAGCCTTCCATCGCGCATCACTTGAATCAAGGACTCCCTGATTGGGCCATTCAACAGGATCTTGTGGAGTCCCGAAACACGAAATCACGGTCTCTTCCCCGCTATCTGAAAACTGCACATTGACTGTGTTCATGATTAAAAATCGTATCCCGAGATTGAATAGCTGCCGCTGAAAATCGTATCCCGAGATTGAATAGCTGCCGCTGAAAGTGCCGCCCGTTCCGGTCATCGTGTAATACAGCGTCTGCGGGGTAATGAGAGGAATCCGGTCCACGGAGTGTTGAGGTGCGTGCAAAACTGACCCACTTCCACTAGAAATTTGCATCGAAAACTGACCCACATGTTCAATGCCTGCTTGGACGCCAAGCAGGAGAACCGGAGTGATTACGGTGAGCATGTTGGC
>NZ_JAAGPN010000229.1:0-13319 GCF_017104805.1 Paraburkholderia sp. Ac-20347
ACTTTAGTGTGAGACTCTTGATACTTTTGCTTCTCCTGACCGGCTCCGAAGAACCGCTCAGGTCGCATCACCTATCAAGCGCCCACACTTATCGGCTGTAAATTTTTAAAGATCGCGTCGCCCAAACCGCCCGGCTCGACTGCCGCACCGTAGTGCGCTGTTACTACCCGGCGTTTGCTGCGTTGCTGCGTCAGCAGCAGAGAAACGAGATTATGAAGGCTCTTTTTCGTTTCGTCAACATCTTTTTTTGCGCTACCGCTTAAAAGCTTGTTGAACCTGCGAACCCGCTTGTTTCGTCGCGGGCTTCGCTGCAGCGTGTTGCTTGTTGCGTGCAGCGAAGGGGGCGAATCTTAGCGAAGCGATAGCATTCGCGCAAGCCCCATCGCGAAAATAATCCACAAAAGAAAAGAGGCGCTCCGCGCCTCTCTCGACTTCAGCCTGTTTCAGCCGACCTCAGGCAGCTGCTGCCATCACCCAGCCGCCCCGCTTCTCTATGACTTGCTGCCCTTCGGCGGCTTCTTGAACATCGCCTTGCACGGCGGCGACAGCTCGTCGTAGTGCTGCTTCATGCACACGGTGATCTTCTCTTTATTAGGAATGTCGCTCGCACAGAAGTGGAACGCGTCACCACGGCAAGCGTGCTCCTGTTCGTCTTGCGACGCCGCGTAACTCGCGCCTGCCACGCCGATCAACGCGAATCCGAGCATCCACGCGGCCGCTCGCAGGGTGTGAGTGTGCTTTGTCATATCGCTGTCCTCGTTGAGCGTAGTCAGCGACGGACTGCAAAGCTCGTTCCCGGCACGCCGTCTGCGCGCCCGGAAGATCCCATGACGAGGCGCTGCCCCGCAGCGTAACCACCATGAAGACCGCGATTGAACGTCTCGCGACCGGCGCCGCCTGCGCGCTCGCCCTGGCCGCGCCGCTCACCGTCCACGCCGACGACAGCGCCAGCCCCTGCGCCGCACTCAAACGTATCGTCGCCGCCGCGCCGCAGCGCTTCGCCGGACTGAGCCCCGACGATGGCCGCGCCGTCGCGCAACCCTATGGCGACGACGCCCAATGCGCCGCCAGCCGCGGCACCTATCAGTGCCTGTGGAGCGGGCGCGACGCCGGCTCGGGAACGAACGCGCTGGAAGGCGTCGGGGCCGACATCGCCTCGTGCCTGCCCGACGCCACGCACGACGTCAACTCGCCCGGCCGCCAGCACTTCTATCTGGGCGCGCGCGGCAGCCGCACCGAAATCACCGCCCAGACCGACGGCGGCGCGCGCGTGAAGCTGACCGTCTCTCATCAATAAGCCGCAGCCGACCTCAGCCCGCCGCGCCTTTCGCCTCGCGCTTGCTTGCACCGCCGCGCGGCTTGCCCGATCCCGGCGTCGAACGCGCGACGCCGTGTCGACGCCCGGTCAGCACGGTCTGCACGATCACCGCCGCAAGCAGGAACGCGCCGCTCGCGAGATTCTGATAGTAAGGACTGAGCGTGCCGACCTGATTGATCACGTTATCGATCACGCCGAGCAACAGCACGCCCGCGAGCGGCCCCGCCATCGTCCCGACGCCGCCCGTCAGCAGCACGCCGCCGATCACAGCCGCCGCGATCGACTGCAACTCGTAACCGGTGCCCGCCGCCGCCAGCCCCGAATCCAGATGCGAGGCCAGCAGCGCGCCCGACAAACCGGCCAGCGCCCCCGACAACCCATAAGCGAGCACCTTCACGCGCTCCACGCGCACGCCGAGCATGCGCGCCGCCTCCTCGTTGCCGCCGATCGCGAAAATCGCCGCACCGAAACGCGTGTGATTGAGCAGCACCGCGCCGAGTCCGTAGACCACCGCCAGCACCCAGATCAGATTGCTGATGCCAAAAATCGCGCCGTTCGCGATATGCGCGAAGAAGCCCGGATTCGCGATCAGCAGATCCTGACTCGCCAGCACGAGCGCGAAGCCCTTTAATCCGAGCAACGCGGCGAGCGTGACGATGAACGGCGCCATCTTCGCGCGCGCGATCAGCAGACCGTTGACCAGTCCGATGACGAAGCCCGCCGCGACCGGCGCGAGTAGCGCTGCGCCCCATCCGTAGGGCGCAGCATACGCCGACAGCACCGTGCCGAGCCCGACCATCGAGCCGACCGACAGATCGAAGCCGCCCAGAATGATCACGAGACTCTGCCCGACCGCGACGAGTCCGAGAAACGCGCTGTTCGAGACGATATCGGCGAGATTGGAGAAGTGCAGGAAGTCGGGGAACACGAGGCCCGCGATCAGCGCGACGACCACCAGCATGCCGATTGCGCCGCGCGACTGCACGAGCGCAATGATCCGCGCGCGTCGTCCGCCATTCGTAGCGTTAGTGGCGCTCGTGGCGTTCACAGGAGTCGATGTCGTTTCGTGTGCCATCGCTTCACGCTCCCGAGCGCTGCAGATACAGCGCGACGACGATGAACACCGCCTTCAGGATCTGCGCATACGTAAAGCTGATGTTGTTCATGATGAAGCTCGCATCGAGCACCTGAAGCAGCAACACGCCGAACACCGCGCCGACGATCGAGATGCGTCCGCCCGACAGCGGCGTGCCGCCGATCACCGAGGCCGCGATCGCATCGAGTTCGAAGTTCACGCCCACGTAATTAGGATCCGCCGCGCCGAGCCGCGAGGACGCGAACAGCCCCGCCAGTCCCGCGAGCGTGCCGCTCACGGCGTAGACCAGAAACAGCGTGCGGCGCACCGGAATGCCCGCGAGGAACGCCGCGCTGCGACTCGCGCCAACGAGAATCGTGTAGCGCCCAAAGGTCGTGCGGCGGACCACGAACGCCACCACCACGGCCAGCGCGAGCGCGATCAGCATGACGATGGGCACCGGTCCGAACGCGCCCGCGCCGAGCAGATCGAAGGCGGGCGCATCGGGCAGATTCACGCGCGAGCCGCCGAGCAGCGCCTGCGCGAGTCCGCGCGCCGCGACCAGCAGCGCGAGCCCGGAAATCAGCGGATCGATCGCCAGCAGCGCGACCAGCGCGCCGTTGCACAAGCCCGCCACAGTCCCCACCGCAATCGCGCCGACGATCGCCGTGCCCACGCCATAAGGCAAAAACACGGCGATCGAAGCACTCGCGAGCGCCATCACCGAGCCGACCGAAAGGTCGATGCCGCGCGTCGCGATGGCGAGGTTCTGGCCGAGCGCGATCAATACGATCGGCGCCGCCTCGAACAGCAGGCTGCGCGCGGCGAACGGATTCTTGAAACCGGGCGTCACGATCAGGTTGAACACGACGAGCGCCGCCAGCGCGAAATACACGCTGTGCTCGCGCAGCACCACGCGCCAGGCGGCGGGGCCGCGCGACGCCGCTTCGGGCTGATCGGCGCGCGGCGCGGGGAAATTCGAGGGGCTCAAGCGTTCCTCGTTCGATTCAATGTTGGTCGCCATCGGTACGGGATTCGTCGATTGTGCGTCGTTTAGGCGTCGTGTATGCGCTTCCTGGGGATACGAGCGCGTTGAGGTTCAGCGGTAAGCGATACGGTCAGACGCGCTCACGCACCGCCGCTGTCCGGGCCAGCGTCCGCAACCTGGCCCGCCAGTACGGCCAGCACGTCGTCGGGATGCGCGCCCGCGGTCGGCATGCCGCCGTGCGTCGCGCCCTCGTTGAGCATCACGAGGCGGTCCGTCAACGCGAGCAGTTCTTCCATCTCCGAGGACGTGACGACGACCGCGAGCCCTTCCTGCGCAAGCTGCTGCACGACGCGATGCACTTCCTCCTTCGCGCCGACGTCGATGCCGCGCGTCGGATCGTCGAGCAGCAGCACGTCGGGTTGCGTCGACAGACAGCGCGCAATCAGCGCCTTCTGCTGGTTGCCGCCCGAGAGCGTGGTGATCAGCGCGCCGGGTCCTGCCGTCTTGATGCCGAGCCGCGCAATCGCCTCGCGCACCACCTGCGCTTCCTTCGCGCGCGAGATGAAACCGAAGCGCGAAATGCGCGGCAGCAGACTCGCGACGATGTTCTCGCGCACCGACAGCCGCGGAAAAATCCCTTCGGCGCGCCGGTCCTCGGAGAGAAACGCGAGACCGCGTCCGATCGAGCGCGCGGGCGTGGCGTGCGTGAGCGCGCGGCCCGCGAGACGCACGTCGCCCGCATCGGGCTTTTGCGCGCCGAAGATCGTCTTGAAGGTTTCCGTGCGGCCCGAGCCGAGCAAGCCGGCCAGCCCGACGATCTCGCGCGGCGCCACGCGCATCGTCACGTCGCGCACGCGGTTGCCCCATTGCAGGCCGTCGACTTCGAGCGCGGGCGTCGTGCTCGCGCCGGCGTCGGCCTGACCCGAGCGGTCGGTCCACGCGTGCTCGCCCGCACTTTCACGGCCAAGCATCGCAGCGATCAGCGCGGCCCGCGGCAACTCTTGCGGCGTGCCGGTGCGCACCACCGCGCCGTCGCGCATCACGGTGAAACGGTCGCACAGGCGATAGCACTCGGAAAGCCGATGGCTCACGAACAGCAGCGCAATGCCTTCCGCGCGCAACGCGTCGACCACATCGAACAGCACGTCCACTTCCGCGCCGCTGAGCGCCGAAGTCGGTTCGTCGAGAATCAGCACGCGCGCGCCGAGCGAGACGCCGCGCGCGATCGCCACCATCTGCTGCGCGCCGAGCCCGAGCGTGCCGAGCTTCGCCGCCGGATCGACTGCGAGCCGGTAACGCTGCACGATCTGCGCCGTGCGTTCGAGCATCTGCTTTCTATCAGTCAGGATGCCGAAACGTTTTGGCTCGTGACACAGAAAAATATTGTCGGCGACGCTGCGCTCGGGAATCAGGTTGATCTCCTGATACACGGCGCACACGCCCGCGCGCTGCGCGGCGCGCGGACTGTCGAAAGCGACGCTCGCGCCGTCGAGCGCGAGCGTGCCTGCGTCGGGCTGATGAAAACCCGTCAGCACCTTGATGAGCGTGGACTTGCCCGCGCCGTTCTCGCCGACCAGGCCGTGCACTTCGCCGGCGCGCAAGGTGAGCGAGACGTCGCGCAGCGCGCGCACGACGCCGAAGGTCTTCGAGACGCCGCGCGTGTCGAGCACGGCGCGCGGCGTCGTATCAGCGACCGGGTGGGCGGGGGCTGCGTCCGTCGTCATCGCCGGGCCGCCGCTCAGTAGACCTTGCCCGCCGCGAGCGACTGCTTCGCGTTGGTCTTGTCGAACAGCGCGTCGTCCATGATCTGCTTTTGCGCGACCGGCTTGCCCGCGAGCCAGTCCTCGAGCGACTTGAACGCGAGCGGCCCGAAGCGCGGATTGGTTTCGACGTCCGCCGCGACGGTGCCCTGATCGATATCGGTGACGATTTCCTTGGTGCCGTCGATCGACACGATCTTCACGCCCTTGAGCTTGCCCGCCTGGCGCAGCGCGGTGATCGCGCCGACCGTCATGGTGTCGGCGTGCGTGTAGACGGCGTCGACGTCCGGATGCGCGAGCAGGATCTGCTCCATCACTTTCTGCGCTTCGGTGGTCGACCAGTTGGCCGTCTGCGCGGCGGCGATCTTCATGTTCGGATAAGCCTTGAGCCCCGCCGCGAAACCGTCGGTGCGCTGGCTTTCGACCGTGTTGCCGTAGCCGCCCTGGATTTCGGCGATCACGGCCTTGCCGCCGGTCGCGTCCGCGAGCGCCTTGGCCGCGCGCTCGCCCTGCTTGTAGAAGTCCGAGCCGAGGAAGGTGATGAAATCCTCGCAGACCGTGCCCGCCGTCTGACGGTCGATCGTGACGACCGGAATGCCCTTGGCGCGCGCCTGCGCGAAGGCGGGTTGCAGGCCGGTCGAGTCGTTCGGCGCGACGATCAGCGCCTGCGCGCCCTGATTGATCATGCTTTCGATGTCGGCGACCTGCTTGGCCTGGTTCGCATTGGCGTTCGTATACAGGAGCTTCACGCCCGCCGCCTTCGCGGCCGCGCGCACCGACGCGGTTTCCGTCGCACGGAACGGGTTCTGTTCGTTCTCCGATTGCGAGAACCCGACCACCATGCCGCTCAGTTTCAGGTTGGACGGCTTGGGATTCGTGCAGGTCTCGCTGGAATTGGCCTGGACCTTCTGCGCGCCGGCGTCGGACTGCGCATAGGCGCTGCTCGAAGCGAACGCGGCAAGCGCCGCGCACAGACCGGCGGCAAAGAGGGCGGACTGGATTCGTTGATGACGCATGGCTGTCTCCTGTTGACCGCGGGGGCACTGAGGCTCTTGGGGCGGTCCCATGCAAAGCGGTGAAATGACGTGGACGGTACGGGCTGCGCGCCCTCCCGCTGCCTTGTTGTCTTTCTGTCTTCCTGATCTCCGGCACACGCATCTGCATGGTGCGTGCGACGGATATTACGGCCACTGCTCCAACTAATATTACCAGTCAGAATTAGGAGATATTAATGAGGGTATTCACGGGTGCCGCGGCGGTGCTGGGCGCACAGACCGAGGCGCGCTCGATGAGCGGCCCGTCGAGCTTGACGGTGCGATGGCGCACGGGCGCGCCGGCGCTGCGGTTCTGCTCTTCCTGGAGCAGTGTGTCGACGGCCCAGCGGCCGAGCTCGTAATTCGGCAGCACGACCGTGGTCAGCGCCGGGTGCGTGTGACGGGCGATTTCCTGGTCGTCGTAACCCATCACGGAGACGTCCTCGGGCACGCGCAGACCGAGTTGCTTGAGCGCCTCGATCGCGCCGATCGCCATCAGGTCGTTGGCGCAGAAAATGGCCGTGGGCGGCTGCGGCTCGCGCATCAGCGAGAGCGTGAGCTCGAAACCCTGGTCCGGGCTCCAGTCGCCGTCGCGCACGAGGCGCTCGTCGAACAGCAGATCGGCGGTCGCGAGCGCCTGCCGATAACCCTTGAGACGATCCTTCGCGGCATCCTGCCAGGTCTCGCCGTTGATGAAGCCGATACGCCGGTGGCCCGCCGCGATCAGATAGTCGGTGGCCGTGTGACCGCCCGCGACTTCGGCCGGCACGACCGAGGAGAGCGCGTGGTCCGACGCGTAGCAGTTCAGTAGCACCGCCGGCACCTTGAGCAGCGCGGGCGGCACCGCGACCTTGCGCGTGTAGACCGTGGCGTAGATCACGCCGAGCACGTTGGGCATCGCGAGCGTCTGCAGCACCTGTTGCTCCATCTGCGCGTTGCCGTGCGTGGAGAACACCGCGAGCACGCAGCCCGCGTTCCAGGCGGCGTCGCGCGCGCCGTCGATGCTCACGACCGGATGCGGACTGGTCGACACCTCGTCGGCGACATAGACGATCAGGTTGCGATCGCCCGCGCGCGCGGGCGGCTGCGCGGCGCGTACGGGCAACTGATAGCCGAGCTGCTGCGCGACTTCGTGGACCTTGTTGCGGGTGGCGTCGGAAAGCTTCGCGCCGACCGCGCCATTGAGAACGAGAGAGACCGTCGATTGCGACACGCCCGCGGTCTTCGCGATATCGGTCATGGTCGGACGGCGCTGGGTCGATTTTTTCATCGGATGCGAGGTGAGCCGCGGATCGTGCGGATTGGCCGCAAATCGAGCCGCCAGGCGTGCCGCGAAGCGCTTTGCCGACGGCGTCGCGATTCGCCGCATGGCGGCCGGAAGGCGGCGCGGGCCGGGCCCGCGCTGTTGGGCCGAAGCGTAGCACTAATATTTTTGCCAAACAATTAGCGTAAATCGCCATACGACACCCGCCGCTCCCTGCGTCAATCGCGGCTATATTATTTTTTATTAGTAATAATTTCGAAGCCATTCCGACTCGCTCTTCCCCGCTTCCGGAGACCGCGCCTTTGACCGCCTCCTCGCCACGCCGGGCCTCGACCGCCCGTGCCTCCCTCGCCGCCTCGCCGACGCCGTTCGACGCCGCCGCGCTCGACGACGGCCAGCTCATCGCGCTCGCGCACGGCGCCTCGCGCGCGCTGATCGCCCCGCACGTCGGCGGCTCGATTGCCGCTTTTTACGACGACGATCCGGTCCACGGCGCGCAACACTGGCTGCGCCCCGCAACGCCGGAGGCGCTCGACGCACGCGATCCGCTCGGCATGGCGAGTTTTCCGCTGATGCCGTACTGCAACCGCATCCGCGACGGACGCTTTCGCTTCGAAGGCGAGATGATCGATCTGCCGAGCGGCACGGGCGCGCTGCGGCACGCGCTGCATGGCCATGCGTGGCGGCGGCCGTGGAACGTCGAAGCGCGTGACGCCGGTTCGGTCACGCTGCATTTCGTGCACGAGGCGCCCGCGCGCGGCGGCGAGGGCTGGCCGTTCAGCTATGAGGCGCGCCAGCACATCACGCTCGACGAAAGCGGGCTCGCCGTGCGGCTCTGGGCGCGCAATCTCTGCACGCGCGCCATGCCGTTCGGCTTCGGCCATCACCCGTACTATCCGCGCCCGCCCGGCACGCGCATCGCCGCGCGCGTGCGTGCGATGTGGGAGATCGACACCGAGGTGCTGCCGGTCACGCTGAGCGCGCATCCGGCCGTGGAGGCGCTCGAAGACGGTCTCGTCGTCGACGAATTCGATCTCGACAACAATTTCTCCGGCTGGCGTCGCGAGGCGCTGATCGAGTGGCCGGTTGAAGGGCGGCGCCTCACGCTGCGCGCGAGTGCGCCGCTCGACTACTTCGTGCTCTATAGCGCGGCGGGATTGCCGTGGTTCTGCGCGGAGCCCGTCAGCAACACGACGGACTGGCTGAATCTGCAACTCGACGGACTTGCGGGCCGCCTCGATGTGGGCGGCACCGTGCTCGCGCCCGGCGAGAGCGTCGAGGCGCACCTCGCCTGGCTACCCGGACGGATCTAGCGCGGAAGTACTCACCCGAGCATCGCGCCGCCTCACATACCGGACGAGGTGCGCACGCCCGCTTGCGGCGCACCGTATCCGCCCGCCTGCGCGTTGTTCGGCAGACCGTTGGCGAGCTGACCGCGCGGATCGGTCGGCCCGACCGGCAACTCGCCCGCCTGACGGTTGCCGTGCGTGGGATATTCGCTGCCGCGCGGCGCGTCCGGCATCAGCTGAAGGCCGTTTTGCGGCGAACGCAGATCGTCCGCGGAGGAAAGCTGCGCGAATGCGCTACGCGCGGGCAGCGCGGCGGCCACCGCAACGGTGGCGGCAACGAGGACGAGCGCGCCAGCGCGCGCCTTGGGGAAAAACGCCGGGATCTTCACGTCGGACTCCTTCGGCCATCCAGGCCGGATCGCTACTCCACACTATGCAACGCCAGGCTCGATGCTGCTTCGACACGCCGGAAAACGGCGTGTTCGACTGGCTCGCGCCCGTTCGGGTGGGCTCGCCCGCCCTGCACGCACCGGCCGTCTGCAAAGATACGAAGCGCGCCGTCTCGCGGATGCGTCTCGCACGCCAGTCCGCCGCCCTCACTCGATAATGTCCCCGATATCGGCCGCGCACGCACGGGCGTACTATTCGTGCTCGGCATTTCAAGCATAAGAAGCGTGCGCCGCGCGAACCCACGCGCGCGTTCACGCAACGAGGAGACATTCATGAGTCGCAGTCCCGCCGTCAACGTTCAGACGTTTCTCAACGAGTATCCGTTTTCGCCGTTCCAGTGGTTCATCTTCGCGATGTGTTTCGCGATCGTCCTGCTCGACGGCTTCGACACGGCGGCGATCGGTTTCATCGCGCCGTCGCTGCTCGGCGAATGGGGCATCGCCAAACCCGCGCTCGCGCCGGTGCTCAGCGCCGCGCTGTTCGGCCTCGCGTTCGGCGCGCTCGCCTCGGGCCCGCTCTCCGACCGGCTCGGCCGCCGCGCGATGCTGCTCGGCTCCGTGCTGGTGTTCGGCGTCGCGTGCCTCGGCTCGGCGTTCGCCACCACCATCGACCATCTCACCTGGCTGCGCTTCGTCACGGGCGTCGGGCTCGGCGCGGCGATGCCCAACGCGGTCACGATGATGGGCGAATACTGCCCCGACAACCGCCGCGCGACCATCATCAATCTGATGTTTTGCGGCTTCCCGCTCGGCGCGGCGTTCGGCGGTTTTCTCGCCGCGTGGATGATCCCGCACTTCGGCTGGCGCAGCGTGCTCGTGCTCGGCGGCGTGACGCCGCTCGTGCTGGCCGTGCCGCTCGCGCTGCGCATGCCCGAATCGGTGCGCTACATGGTGGCGAACGCGAAACCCGCCGAACGCATCCGCGCCGCGCTCGCGCGCGTTTCCGCCGATGCGCTCGCGGCCCAGTCGTTCACGATGACCGAAACCGCGCCGCACGCCGAAGGCAAGGGGCTCGGCGTGGTGCTCTCGGCCCGCTATCTGATCGGCTCGGTGATGCTGTGGATCGCCTATTTCATGGGCCTCGTGATCTTCTACGCGTCGATCAACTGGATGCCGCTGCTGCTCAAGGACGCCGGCCTGCCGCCCGCGCACGCGACGCTGATCGCCGCGCTGTTCCCGCTCGGCGGCATCGGCGCGGTGCTGTGTGGCGTGCTGATGGACCGCTTCAACGCCAATCGCATCATCGCGGCCTGCTACGCGCTCACCGCGCTGTCGGTCTGGCTGATCGGCCAGGCGGTGGGCAACGTCGGCGCGCTCGTGCTGATCGTGTTCGTGGCCGGCGTGCTGATGAACACCGCGCAGTCGTCGATGCCTGCGCTCGCCGCCGCCTTCTATCCGACCCAGGGCCGCGGCACGGGCGTCGCGTGGATGCTCGGCATCGGACGCTTCGGCGGCATCGCGGGCTCGTTCCTCGTGGCCGAACTCGCGCGCCGACATTTCTCGTTCGCCGGCATCTTCGCGACGATCGCCGTCGCGGGTCTCGTCGCCGGCGCGGCGCTGCTCGTGAAACAGGCGGCGCGGCCGCAGGCGATCGAGGCGACGCGCGCGGCGAAAACCGAATCGTTCGGGCATTGAGGCGCTCAGCCCGCACCGCACGCTGGCGCGCGCTCGACGCGCGCGCATGAAAAAAGGGGCCGCTCGATGCGGCCCCTTTGTTTTGCTGCGTACGACGCGCTACGCGTTGCGCGCTGCGCGCTGCGTTCGCGGCGATCAGAACTTCGGCAGCGGACGGCTTTGCGTGCTTTGCACCGCCGAATGCGCGACGCCCGATGCGGCCGTCGTGAACGTCCACGCCACGTTGATCGAGTACGTCTTGCTCGACGAATCGGTCAGCACGCCGGTCACCTGCACCGTGTAGGTCGTGCCGCTCGCGAGCGCCGTGTACGGCACGCACATCGCCCCGTTGCTGAGTTCGGACGGCGTGGTTTGCGGCGTCTGCGCCAGACAGGACACGCTCGCGCCGCTCGCCGACGTGATCGTGAAGTTCAACGAGCTGAGCGTGGTGCCGAAGGCACTCTGGATCGTCACCGGATAGCCGACCGTCGTATTTTCGTAAGTCGGCTGGCTCGCGAACGGGTTCGGATCTTCGTTCGAGAACCAGCTCGTCGGCACGCCCTGCTGGCCGGAGTACGGATACGCGACGAGCGTGGTGGCCGACATCGTGTCGGCGCCCTTGCTGCCGAAGTCGATGTTGAATGCCTCCCAGCTCGCGTTCTGCATGGAGCCGACGCCCATCAGCGTGAAGTCGTCGAGCATGACGATGCGATGGAACGGCGCGGCGAACAGCGTTTCGACCGGCGACAGGCTGTCGTTGAACGCGGCGGGCTGACCGGCCACCACCACTTCGCCCATCATCGCGTACGAGCCTTCGGCCTCGATGCGGTCGTACGGCGATGCGCCCGTGTAACCCGTGTTGCCGGAAACTTCGGTGTGGCCGTAGGTCTGGTTGTCGACCAGATAGGTTGCGTGGTCGAGCGACGCCGTGGCGAGCCCGGCGTCCGTCGGCAGCGTGGCGAGGCCGACGTTCTGGCGCATGGCGTTGAGCCAGGCGATGCCGTCGGTGGTCGCGTTGCCGCTGGCCGAAGGCAACGTCGTGGCGGTTGCGGCGGGCGCGAGCAGCGCAACGTCGCTCGAGCCCGCGCTGCCGGTGGTCGGCACGCTGGTCGCGGACGAGCGCGACGAGCTGCTGCCGGAAGAGTTGGTGGATGACGAGCCGGACGAGGCGGACGAATCGCCGCCACCGCCGCCGCCACAAGCAGCGAGAAGCGTAGCGGCCAGCACAGCAGCCGCTTCGAGTTTGAGTCTGGAAAACCGCATGACAAGCCTTTTGTTGTTTATTCGAGAAGTCGCCCCGGCCGGTGTAATGCCGGTTATTTCTGGCGCGTCCATTACTGCCCTTACTCCCTCTGCGTCACGATGCGAACATCGTTCGACAGCTTTCAATCCGGCAACGAAATTCGATTGCAGAAAATTGATTGCGCGTCCTGACTAACGGCAGAACACGAATGAACTTGAGCAGGACGCGAGAGAGAATCAGAACGTTTTTTTGCCGGACGTAGCTGGCAAAACGCGCGATTATGCAGGAATGCAAAGAGGGCTGGAACAGCGAATTGACGCACCGTTTTCGACTGACGAATTAGCGTCGCTTTAAAGGCGCTTTAGCGGTAAAAATTACGCCGACATTGAAGCGATTGGCGCGATTTATTGTGGTGCACAGCGTGCACATTGGCGGGGATTTGTGCGGCTCTTCAGGGCCGCTTTAAAGACTTATTATTCACACGATTAGCGTGTTTTATTTGGCATCCGAATCAACGGATCAGCGCAATGTGTCGCCGTCGTGACGTGCGTGAAGAAATCTCACACGCCGAATGCGCCGAGATTGAGCGTGTGCGAACGGCCAATCCACACTGCGGAATCGCGATGATCGCGCAGCGAATCGGAGGTATTCGGATGCACGAATACGTCGAAGCGGCCGTGATTGAGCGTGAGCCATGCGAAGACGTCGGCGAAATCGGCGTTGGCAATTGCCAGCTGATACGACCACATCGGATGCGGCCCAACCGGACGTTCGTGGAAACGACCGATTTGCACAACATTGCCCCAGCGCGCGTCGATGATTTCGCGCAAGGCCCAGGCGGCATCGCGCGTATCGGCATCGAAATAAATGTGAGCGTGCCAGCCGGTGATTTCAGTGGGATCGATTCGATTCATGGTGAGGCGCCTGAAGAACGGAAGTGCGGGAATCCAGCGGAAGATCGAATCGATATTTTGCCGCGAATCGCGGCGCCGTGTTCCCGGCCTCGCAACACATCAAGCAGGAGGCGCGGGAACGTTCATCCAATAGTCAGGATATCGAATTACTTGAGGAACAAGCGATACGCCGGATTCTGCGTCTCTTCGTAATGCGGATAACCGAGCGTGGCGAGGAAACGTCGGAACTCGGCGTCTTCAGCCGCCGGCACCTGAATTCCGACCAGAATCGAGCTGTAATCCGCGCCCTGATTGCGGTAGTGGAACAGGCTGATGTTCCAGTTCGGCGCCATCGACGACAGGAAGCGCATCAGCGCGCCCGGGCGCTCCGG
>NZ_JAAGPN010000230.1:0-240 GCF_017104805.1 Paraburkholderia sp. Ac-20347
GGTCATGCTGAGCGGGGCACGCAGGACCAGTACCCGTGAGTCCGACCGACATGTAAGCGCTGCTAGTGCTGTTGGAGCTGCCGTGCGAGCGTAGCTGACGGAGACAGGACGAGATAGCTGAACGGGTTTCGGCGCACCGCGGCCACTGTGAATACAAGCCAGAAGACCGCGTGGATGACGATTGCGACGATGTCGACCTGGTCGTGCCGGGCGGGAGGTACAGGCTGGTTTTTTTTTTTT
>NZ_JAAGPN010000231.1:0-13012 GCF_017104805.1 Paraburkholderia sp. Ac-20347
TCTCCGGCGCGCCGCCTGCGAGCGCCGCGCGCAGCCAGTCCTTCGGTTGCAGCGCCCAGCGCGCGGCATCGGCGACGACGCGCTCGTGCTGCATCGTCCAGCGCAGCAGCGGGCCCGCCATGCCGGGCGCGACGGGATTGGGTTGCGGATGCGCATCGCTGTCGGGCCAGGCGTCGAGCAGATCGTGCGCGCGCGTGTCGGGCCACAGCATCGCGGGACGCAGCGCCTGACCGCGCGCATCGGTGAGCACGACGCCGTGCATCTGTCCGGAAAAACCGATCGCCCGCACCGCCGCGCGCTCCGCTTCGGGCAGCTTCGCGCAGGCCTGCACGAGCGCGTCCCACCAGCGCCGCACGTCGATTTCGGCCCAGCCGGGCTGCGGCGTTTCGAGCGTATAGGCGATGCTCGCCACGCTGCGCTCCGCGCCTTCGTCATCGACGATCGCGACTTTGAGGGAACCGGTGCCGAGGTCGATGCCGAGAAAACGCGCTGGCGATGCGTGCATGCGAAGCGTCTGGAAAGAAGAGGAAGGGCTGGCCGCGAACCGCGGGCGGCGAAACGAAACGGGCCGAATGGCAGCGGGTTTAACGGCTCATGATACCGGCGCGATGCGCATGCGGCGAGCACGTGACGAGCATGCCGTGAAATCACGCGAAACCCGCAAAACGCCCGCGCTCGCGGGTAAACCCACCCGTGTCGCGCGCGATGCAAAACGGCTCACATGTGGAAAGCGAAATATAGATCATAACGACGCCGCCATGCGTGCGCGTATCCGACCCGCGCCAGTCGCACCGCGACAGCGTCGCTTTTCGCCGCGTCGAACGCGCGCGGCGCGACGCACGCCGTCACGGCAAGCGCATCGTCGAAGGCCGCAAACCTCCTGAAATATGGGACGAACGGCGCATGCGCGCGTCGCGGCCACCTCGACGCGACGCTCCCCGGCCTCTCCGCACGCGCCTTCGCGTTGATGCGCTGCGCACGATCGCGCCCTCGTGGCGCACGCCGCGCGGCTCACGCGCATATCGTCCCCGGAAAGCACGGAATAGTCCCCAGTGGTCTTGTTGCATATTTTTTGCGCGCATACCTTGGAGGCCATATTCCCAAACAAAGACGGAGAGAGACGACATGCATCCCCAGGGTATGGAACGGGAGCAGGCCCAGTCCCGACAGCGTGGCGGCGCCCAGGTTCACCCGTGCGACGAACGTCTGCCGTTCGGCCAGTTGCTCACGCTCGGCATCCAGCACGTGCTCGTGATGTATGCGGGCGCGGTGGCCGTGCCGCTCATCATCGGCGGCGCCATCGGTCTGCCGAAAGATCAGGTGGCCTTTCTCATCAGCGCCGACCTGTTCGCGTGCGGCATCGCCACGCTGATCCAGACGCTCGGTCTCTGGATCTTCGGCATCCGCCTGCCCGTCATCATGGGCTGCACGTTCGCCTCGGTCGGCCCGATGATCGCCATCGGCACGAATCCGTCACTCGGCATTCTCGACATCTTCGGCTCGACCATCGCGGCGGGCGCGATCGGCATCGTCATCGCGCCGATGATCGGCAAGCTGCTGCGCTTCTTTCCGCCCGTCGTGGTGGGCACGGTGATCGCGGTGATCGGCCTCTCGCTGATGGAAGTGGGCATCAACTGGGCGGCCGGCGGCGTGGGCAATCCGAATTACGGCGACCCGATCTATCTCGGCCTCTCGCTGCTCGTGCTGATGCTGATCCTGCTGATCAACAAGTTCGGCCGCGGCTTCATCGCCAATATCTCGGTGCTGCTCGGCATCGTGGCGGGCTTCGCGATCGCGCTGGCGCTCGGCCGCGTGAACCTCGAAGGCATCACGCACGCGCCGTGGGTCGGCTTCGTGATGCCGTTCCACTTCGGCATGCCGAAATTCCACGTGCTGCCGATCGCGACGATGGTGATCGTGATGTTCGTCACCTTCATCGAATCGACCGGCATGTTCCTCGCGGTGGGCGACATGGTCGAGCGCCCCGTCGATCAGGCGACGCTCGTACGCGGTCTGCGCGTGGACGGTCTGGGCACGATGATCGGCGGCATCTTCAACTCGTTTCCGCACACCTCGTTCTCGCAGAACGTCGGGCTGATCGGCGTGACGGGCGTGAAAAGCCGCTACGTCTGCGCGATGGGCGGCGTGATCCTCGTGCTGCTCGGCCTCTTTCCGAAGATGGCGCAGATGGTCGCCTCGGTGCCCGCCTTCGTGCTCGGCGGCGCGGGCATCGTGATGTTCGGCATGGTGGCCGCGAACGGCATCAAGGTGCTGGCGAAGGTCGACTTCGTGAAGAACCAGCACAACCTGTTCATCGTCGCGGTGAGCGTGGGCTTCGGGCTCGTGCCGGTGGTCTCGCCGCACTTCTTCGCGCAACTGCCGCCCGCGCTCTCGCCGATCCTGCATAGCGGCATCCTGCTCGCCTCGGTGTGCGCGGTGGTGCTCAACCTGATCTTCAACGGCGTGAAGAGCGAACGCGCCGCCGGCCGCGACATCCGCCGCGCCGGACACGATTTCGACGGCAGCCACGCGCACGACGCGCAAGGCGGCCCGGAAGCCGGTCATGAAATGCCGCGCAGCGCGGCACACTGAGTCGACGCGAGAGGTGCTCCGGCCGCCTGCGCGCAAGCATCGGCCGGGGTCTTTTGCTGGTTTGACGCCACGGGAAACCGTGGCGTTTTTTTTGCGTGACGTCGTGAGCGATCGCGCTCACGACGCCCGCCTTCACTACGACAGCACTACTGATCTTCCCGGCTGATGCCCGCCGAAATGCGCGTGAGATCCGCCTGATCGAAGGCGATATTCGACGTATCGCCGCGATCGTCCAGAATCTTGCGGGCGATCGCATCGGAAACCGGCGCGACGATCGAGAAGTGATCGCCGTCGGCGACCTTGAATACGTGCAGCGGAATCTTGTGGTTTTGCGCCACCGTCTGCACGGCGTCGAACTCGTGCCAGTAGTTCGACTCGCCTTCGAAATAGAACGTGGGCGATTTGATCGACGTGACGAACGTCATCGGCGAGCGCAGGCGGAATTCGTCGGGACGTGTCTGATCGAACGGCACCGCCACCTGCATCTCGCCCGCTTCGATGCGCAACTTCAGATCCGGCACGCCGCCCAGCGAAAACACCGCGCGGAAGCGATCGTTCAGCTCGCTCGCGAGCAGCGCGCGCGTGCCGCCCGTGCTGTGGCCGACGAGATAGATGCGCTGGGGGTCGACGTAAGGCTGCGCGGCCAGCCACGCACGCGCCGATTCGATATCGTCGATCTCGCCATAGAACATCTCGTACGCGCCGGGATTGTCGTTCTCGCCACGGAAGCTCGGCATCATCGTCACGATGCCGGCCTTGCGGAACGCCGCGCCGCTCTGATCGTTCGCGCGCGGCTGGGGCGTCCAGAAAAGCTGATCCGTCGGGCCGCCAATGCCGCCATAGCCGCCCACAACCCAGATCACGGCAGGATGGCGCTTGCCGTCGTGCGGATCCGGCGTGACGTAGGCTGCGAGCTTGCCGTCCCTGGCCGGATAGCGGATCAGATCCAGCACGCCGGCCGGCGGCCTGGCGGGCGTCCCGTCGGGCTGGAACGAGTGGTCGACGATATGCGTCTGGAACTGCGAGCGCGCGCTTTCGAGACTGCTGCTGCTCACTTCATAGGGGTCTTTCGCCTGACACGCGGCGAGCACGAGCGCCGCCGCGACGCCGGCGAAACGTCGAAGATTCATGGTCATGATGCGTAAGCGATGAGCGCCGCCGCCATCATCGAACAACGCGCGGCAGCGGCGGAAAATTCACGGGAAACCGGGCGAAAAACGCCGGCGATCAGATCCAGCGGATCAGCTTGAAGAAGTTCCAGCGCTCGGCTTCGCGCTTCACTTCCTTGCGGTAGACGGCGTAGTTCGCGACCTGCGCGCAGATCAGCGCCACGGCCAGTCCGGCCATGCGCGCGATCATGTCGGCGGCGCGGTCGCCGGGCACGAACATCATGAGCACGGCGGCGATGACGCAGACGGCGCAGGTGAGCCCCAAGGTCGCGATCGCGGTGCGCCACAGGCCGCAAACGAGGAAGTAGATCGGCCCGAAGAAGAACGCGAAGAAGTTGCCGCCGATCTTGATGCGCTGGAGAAAGGGAATCTGCTTGAATGCGGCTTTGTAGGCGGGCGAACCCGGCGCGCCATGCGCATCAAAGAATTCGAAACGATCGACCCAGCGTTTGGGAAGACCGTTATAGGTCGAGGAAGTCGGTTTGGTTTGCATCAGTTGCCTCACTAGCTGAAAAAGTCGTTGCCGGCGTTTGCCTTGCGATTCTTTGCGTTGCTGCTGCTCAGGCCATGCTAGTGACAGCAAATCGTAATAAAAATAGGACAATTACTAAATTGTCCTTTGGTTGATTGAGAAATCTCCTGGCGGCGGTGCGCTGCTTCGCTACGCTTTTAAGACGCATCGCGCAAAAAAAACGCCACGGTCACCCGTGGCGTTTTCACTTCACGACGCGCTGAAGCGTCGCTCAAGTCAGTCTCGCTCAACCCGCCGACACAGCCGACGCGGCCGGAGCCGAAGCCGCGGCCGGCGCGCTGGCCGAACCGTAGTCGGCCGGCGCATCCGGCGCGCGCGGCGTTTCGCCCGCGTGCTGGATCCAGCCGCCGCCGAGCGCGCGATACAGATCGACGAGATTCGTCATGCGTGCGAGGCGTGCGCTGATCAGCGTCTGCTGCGACGTGTACAGGCTCGTCTGCGCGGTCAGGACCGGCAGATAGCTGTCCACGCCGTTCTTGTAGCGCAGTTCCGACAGCGACAGCGAACGCTGGTTCGCGAAGGTGTTGCGCTCGAGCGCCGCGATCTGCTGATCGTAGGTGCCGCGCGCCGCCAGCCCGTCCGCCACTTCGCGGAACGCCGACTGGATCGCCTTCTCGTAGTTCGCGATCTCGATACGCTTCTGCACGTTGGCCACCTGCAGGTTCGCGATGTTCGAACCGCCCTCGAAGATCGGCAGCGTGACCTGCGGCACGAAACTCCACGCCGCCGTGCCCGCCTTGAACAGACCGCCGAGCGACAGGCTTTCGGTGCCGAACGCCGCCGTCAGCGAGATCTTCGGGAAGAAGGCCGCACGCGCCGCGCCGATGTTGGCGTTCGCGGCGAGCAGCGTCTGCTCCGCTTCCATGATGTCCGGACGACGCGTGAGCATGTCCGACGTCAGTCCCGGCGGGATGTCGGCGAGCAGATCCTGGCCGTCGAGCGGCAGACCTTGCGGCATCTCCGCCGGCAGCGGCTCGCCGATCAGCAGCACGAGCGCGTTCTCGGCCTGCGCGCGGGCGCGCAGTTGCGCCTGCAGGTTGGCCTGCGCCGTTTCGACCACGGTCTGCGCCTGACGCAGATCGAGTTCGGTGCCGGTGCCGGTGTCGAACTGCGCCTTCGTGATGTTGTACGAATCCTGCGCCGTCTTCAGCGTTTCCTGCGTGACCTTCAGCAGGTCGTCGTCGGAGAGCATCGTCAGGTACTGGTCCGCGACTTCCGACACCAACGTGATTTCCGCCGCCTTGCGCGCATACGCCGTCGACAGATACTGCGCGAGCGCCTGGTCCTTCAGGCTGCGAATGCGGCCCCAGAAGTCGATTTCCCAGGACGCCTGCAGGCCCACGTTGTAGACGCTGTACGGATTGGTCGGATAGCTCGTCGCCAGTTCCTGCGGCAGGCGCGTGCGCGTGTCCGTGCCCACGCCGTTGATGGCGGGGAACAGCTCGGCGCGCGTGATCTGATACTGCGCGCGCGCCGCTTCCACGTTGAGCACCGAAACACGCAGATCGCGGTTGTTCTTCAGCGCGATCTCGACCAGTTGCTGCAGACGCGGATCGACGAAGAAGTCGCGCCAGCCGATGTCGGTCGCCGCCGCGCCATTGGCGCTGCGGCTGGTCTTCGCGCTGGTGCCCTCGCCGCCTTCGCCGGCCTGGCCGGCTTCGGTGCCGGGCTGCGTCGCGTAGACGCCGCCCTGCGGGAAGGTCTGCGACACCGGCGCATCCGGCCGGTGGTACCACGGCGCCATCGTGCAACCTGCCAGTAGCGCAGCGGCCCCTGCAATTACGGATAGTTTATGCATCTCAATGTCCTTCCTTACCCGGGCCGCCGTTGTCGCCACCGCTGCCGCCATTGCCGCCGTTACCGCCCGCGCCACCGGCGTTATCGTCGTCATGGTCGTGCGCGTGGTGCTCTTCGTAGTGCTGGAGCGCGACGTCGGCGTCTTCCTTCTCGCCTGCGAACTTCGCGCGGATCACGACGAAGAACATCGGGATCATGAAGATCGCGAGGAACGTGGCCGTGACCATACCGCCGATCACGCCCGTGCCGATCGCGTGCTGCGATGCCGAACCCGCGCCGTTACTGATCGCGAGCGGCAGCACGCCGAGAATGAACGCCATCGACGTCATCAGAATCGGGCGCAGACGCAGTCGGGAGGCTTCGAGCGCCGCCTCGATCGGTCCCATCTTGCCGTCGGCCTGCAGGTCGCGGGCGAATTCCACGATCAGAATCGCGTTTTTCGCCGATAGACCCACGGTGGTCAACAGACCCACCTGGAAGAACACGTCGTTTTCCAGACCGCGCAGCGTGACCGCCAGCAGCGCGCCGAGCACGCCGAGCGGCACCACCATGATGACCGCGAACGGAATCGACCAGCTTTCGTACAGCGCCGCAAGACACAGGAACACGACGAGGATCGAGATGCCGTACAGGATCGGCGCCTGCGAACCCGACTGACGTTCCTGGAACGACAGACCGGTCCATTCGTAGCCGATGCCCGCGGGCAGCTTCAACGCGATCTGCTCCATGGCCGTCATGGCCTGGCCCGTCGACTTGCCCGTGCTCGCCTGACCCTGGATTTCGACCGCCGAGATACCGTTGTAGCGCTCGAGCTTCGGCGAACCGTAGGTCCACTCGCCGGTTGCGAACGAGGTGAACGGCACCATCCCGCCCGCGCTGTTACGCACGTACCAGCTGTTCAGATCGTTCGGCGTCATGCGGAACGGCGCGTCCGACATCACGTAGACCTTCTTGATCCGGCCGTCGACGTCGAGGAAGTTGTTCACGTACGACGACGCCCAGCCGATCGAGAACGTCTGGTCGACCGACGCCGAGGTCACACCGAGCGCTTCAGCCTTCTCGCGATCGATGTTGATCTTGTACTGCGGCGTGTCGTTCAGGCCGTTCGGACGCACGAGGGCCAGCGACGGATCCTTCGCAGCCATGCCGAGCAGCATGTTGCGCGCTTCCATCAGCTTTTCGTGGCCCACGCCGCCGCGATCCTGGAGTTCGAAGTCGAAGCCCGAGGCCGTGCCGAGTTCAGGAATCGACGGCGGATTCACCGGAATCACCATCGCGTCCTTGTAGCCCGCATAGTGCGCGAACACGCGGCCCACCAGCGCCTGGACCTTCTGGTCCGCGTGCTGACGTTCCTTGTAGTCCTTCATGCGCACGAACACGAGACCCGAGTTCTGGCCGCGACCCGCGAAGCTGAAGCCGTTCACCGTGAACGTCGACTCGACGATCGACTTCTCGTCGTTGAGCAGATAGTTCTGGATGTTGGCCAGCGTGCGCGCCGTGGTTTCCTGCGTCGAGCCCGAAGGCGTCTGCACGATCACGAACATCGTGCCCTGGTCTTCATCGGGCAGGAACGACTTCGGCAGGCGCACGAACAGCAGGCCAACCGCGACGATCACCGCGAGATAGATGATGAGCCAGCGGCCCGAGCGCTTGATCACGTGATAGACGCCGCTGTGATACTTGTCGCGGCTCTTTTCGAACGTGCGGTTGAACCAGCCGAAGAAGCCCTTCTTCTCTTCGTGATGGCCCTTCGGGATCGGCTTGAGGATGGTCGCGCACAGTGCGGGCGTCAGAATCAACGCCACCAGCACGGACAGCACCATCGCGGCCACGATCGTCAGCGAGAACTGACGGTAGATCGCGCCGACCGAACCGCCCGAGAACGCCACCGGCACGAACACCGCGGAGAGCACGAGCGCCACGCCCACGAGTGCGCCGGTGATCTGGCCCATCGCCTTGCGGGTGGCTTCCTTCGGCCCTAACCCCTCTTCCACCATCACCCGTTCGACGTTTTCCACCACCACGATCGCATCGTCCACCAGCAGACCGATTGCGAGCACGAGGCCGAACATCGACAGCGTGTTGATCGAGAAGCCCACCGCCGCCATGATCGCGAACGTACCCAGCAGCACCACCGGCACCGCGATCGTCGGAATCAACGTCGCGCGCAGGTTCTGCAGGAACAGGTACATCACGAGGAACACCAGCACGATGCCTTCCAGCAGCGTCTTGATCACTTCCTCGATCGACAGGCGCACGAACGGCGTCGTGTCGTACGGGTACTTCACGACGAGACCGTGCGGGAAGTACTTCGAGAGGTCGTCGATCTTCTGACGCACCAGCTTCGCGGTTTGCAGCGCGTTCGCGCCCGTGGCGAGCTGAATACCCAGACCGGCGGTCGGCGCACCGTTGTACTTCGTGTCGAAGTTGTAGTTTTCGCCGCCCAGACCGATGCGCGCCACGTCCTTCAGACGCACCTGCGAGCCGTCCTGGTTCACCTTCAGCAGGATGTTGCCGAACTCTTCAGGCGTGTGCAGCAGCGTCGATTCGGTGATGGTCGCCTGGAACGACTGACCCGCCACCGACGGCGTGCCGCCCAGCTGACCGCCCGCGATCTGCACGTTCTGCGCCGTGATCGCCGCCGTCACGTCCGAAGGCGTGAGCTGGAAGTTGGTGAGCTTGTTCGGATCGAGCCAGACGCGCATCGCGTACTGCGAGCCGAACAGCGTGACCGTACCCACGCCGTCGATACGGCTGATCGGGTCTTCCACGTTCGACGCCACGTAGTTCGCGAGGTCGTACTTGGTCATGCTGCCGTCTTCGGAGACGAACGCCATCACCAGCAGGAAGCTGCTGCTCGACTTCGTGACCTTGATGCCGAGCTGCTGCACCACCTGCGGCAGAATCGGCGTGGCGAGCTGCAGCTTGTTCTGCACCTGCACCTGCGCGATGTCCGGGTTGGTGCCCGCCGCGAAAGTCAGCGTAATGGTGGCCGTGCCCGAGTCATCGGACGTGGACGACAGATACAGCAAGTGGTCGAGACCGCTCATCTGCTGCTCGATCACCTGGGTGACCGTGTCTTCCACCGTCTTGGCCGACGCGCCCGGGTAGGTCGCGCTGATCTGGATGGACGGCGGCGCGATGGTCGGATACTGCGCGACCGGCAGCGTGAACACCGACGCCACACCCGCCAGCATCAGGATGATGGCGACCACCCAGGCAAAAATTGGGCGGTCGATAAAGAACTTTGCCATGAAGCAGGCTCCCTGTTATTGCGCAGCGGAAGCAGCGGGTGCGGAGGCAGCGGACGCGCCCGAAGCGGCGCTGGCGTTGCCCGAAGCCGTCGCTTCGTCGGCCGACGGCGCGCCCGGCGGCGGCGGCGGCGGCAGATGCGCGTCGACCGGCTTGACCTCGGCGCCCGGCTTGACCTTCTCGGTGCCTTGCACGATCACGCGGTCGCCCGCATTGATGCCGCTTTCGACGATCCAGTCCTGGCCTTGCGAGCCCGACGTCACGATCGGACGCAGTTCGACCTTGTTGTCCTTGTTGACGACGAGCACCGTCGCCTGACCCTTCTGGTCGTGCAGCACGCCGATCTGCGGCACGAGGAAGGCGCGTTCGTTGGTGCCTTCGTCGATGCGCGCACGCACGAACATGCCCGGCAGCAGCACGTGATCCGGATTCGAGAACAGCGCGCGGATCGTCACCGAGCCGGTGGTCTGGTCGACCGTGACGTCGGTGAACTGGAGCTTGCCCTGTTGCGCGTAGGTGCGGCCGTCTTCGAGCACGAGCGAAACCTTGGCAGCGTCCGGACCGTTGGTCTTCAGACGGCCTTCCTGGATTTCGCGGCGCAGTTTCAGACCGTCGAGGCTCGACTGCGTGAGGTCGACGTACATCGGGTCCATCTGCTGCACGGTGGACAGCAGCGTGGCGGCGCTCGCCTGCACGTAGGCGCCCGGCGTGACCTGCGAGATGCCGACCTTGCCCGTGATGGGCGAGACGACATCCGTATAGCCGAGGTTGATCTGCGCGGTGTCGACCGCGGCCTTGCCCGCCGCGACGTCGGCGGCGGCCTGGCCCTGCGCGGACACGGCGTTGTCGTAATCCTGCTTGCTCACCGCGTTGGCCTGCACCAGCACCTTGTAGCGCGTGACGAGGGCGTTCTGCGTGACGAGGTTCGCCTGCGCCTTGGCGAGCGTGGCCTTGGCGTTATTGAGCGTGGCGATGTACGGCGCCGGATCGATCTTGTACAGGCGCTGGCCTGCCTTCACGACGCTGCCTTCGGTGAACTCGCGGCGCAGCACGATGCCGTCGACCCGTGCGCGCACTTGCGCGACGAGGAAGGCATTGGTGCGGCCCGGCAGTTCGGACACGACCGGCACGGCGGTGGGCTGGAGGGTGACGATACCCACTTCGGGAGTTTGCGGCGGCGGCGCCGACTGCTTTTGCCCGCACGCTGCAAGCACGATTGCAGCCGTCGCGAAGCTGATTAGGCGGAATGGAACCCGTTCGACGCGCATGGAGCGACCTCTGTCTATAACTGACGATTAAAAGCGTGCGGCGTCCTCGCGAGCGTAAGCAAGCAGGAGGACAACATCGCACGCCAGCATCTGGCAATACCTGACGGATGACCCGGTACTTCAGGAAAAAAGCGCGATACCGGTCAGCTACATCCGTCCGGACGGTTCTTCAGCGCGCCGCCGCGTCGGGCGCCGCGCATGGGGGTTTCTACGACCACCAAAGGGCCAGTGACGGATATTACCGGACATCACCACTTGAGGTACCCAGGTGGTGGGGTGCTATTATAGATACATTCGCGAACGAATGTAAAAGAACGAATCATTCCTCATGAACGGTTCGTCAAGAGCGTTTTGCGCATGACATCCATATTACAAATCAATACGTTGCCGATTGCGCCCCTTTGTATCTCTTGCCGAATAGTCCTTCGATTTTCGGGGCTTTTGTTCGCGTAAAGCGCCCTTATTAACTCCTTACCACAGTCCTTACGCCCGTATCCCAACGATCATGGCCCGACGCACGAAAGAGGAAGCGCTGGAGACGCGCAACCGTATTCTCGACGCCGCCGAACACGTCTTTTTTGAAAAAGGCGTTTCGCGCACATCGCTCGCCGACATTGCGCAGGCCGCCGGCGTGACGCGCGGCGCGATCTACTGGCATTTCGAGAACAAGGGCGATCTGTTCACGGCGATGTTCGACCGCGTGATCCTGCCGCTCGACGAGCTGAAGGTCGCCTCGGTCGATCCGGGCGAGCCCGATCCGCTCGGGCGCATCAAGGATCTGTGCACGCTCTGTCTGTGCGACACGGCCAGCGACGCGCGCCGCCGCCGCGTGTTCGAGATCCTGTTTCTGAAGTGCGAGTTCGTCGAGGAAATGGGCCCGGTGATGGCGCGCCATCAGGGCAATATGCGCGAGGGACTGATGCGCATCGAGGAAGGCTTGCGCAACGCGATGTCGAAGGGCCAGCTGCCCGCCGATCTCGACGCGCCCCGCGCCGCGCGCGTGCTGCATTCGTTCATCACGGGCGCGCTGCGCGACATGGCGATCCTGCCCGACGCATTCGACGTGGCGAGCAACGCCGAGCGGCTCGTCGAAGCCGTGTTCGACGCGCTGCGTTTCAGTCCGGCGCTGCGCGTGACGGCCGGACCCGCGTAATCGCGCGCGGACGTTTTCGTTCGTTGTGCTCGTTGTCGTTGCGAGAGCGGCCGTCGCCGCCCCGCTTCATCGCCCTCCTCGTCTCACCGCTGATCACTTACGCCGCCACGCGCGCCTTGCGCGCACGCTGATTCGACAGGTAGATGTTGTCGCGCGGCAACGGTGCGCCCTCGGCCAGCGCCGCCAGCCAGGCGTCGGTGCTCGCGACCGCGGCGAAGCGCGACTGCATCACCACGCTGAACACGCGATGAATCTCCGCGGCGCTCGCCGCACCCGCCGAATTCTCATACGGCACCGACCCCGTCGCATCCTCCAGAAACTCGACCGCGAGCCCCGCGTGCGTGGCGTCGAAAGCCGTCGAGGCGTCGCAGTTGTGCGTCATGTAGCCGACGATCGTGAGCGTGTCGATCGCGCGCGCAGCCAGCCACGCGCCCAGATCGGTGCCCGCGAAGGCGCTCGGCAGCGACTTCTCGACGTAGTGATCGCGCTCGCGCGACGCCACCACGTCGTGCAGTTCGGCGCCCGCGCTGCCGCGCGCGAACAGCGGCGACTCCGCGGGCGCGAAGTTCTGCACGACGACGACCGGCACGCCCGCGGCACGCGCGGCGTCGATGGCGCGGCCGATGTTGGCGAGCGAGGTGTGGACGTCCGGATATTCGATCGGCAGATCGCCGCTCACGTATTCGTTCTGCACGTCGATGACGACGAGCGCGCGGCGCGGTTGTGCGGACATGGTGAGGCCTCCTGATTCGAGCAGTGTGAGCGAAGGTTCGCGAAGGTTCGAAACAATTCGCGATGGTTTGGAATGCTTGGGATCAACATCGCCGGGCCTGGCGGCACAACGACGATGGCGCATTGTTGCGTGGCGGCGCGAGCGCGCACAGTGGCCCGAATGACAAGTTTCGCTAGAATCGGGCCAAATATCGGCGACACGTACGCGTCGCGCCGATCTGCCCGAAAGCCCCGAAAAAGCGAGTTAGCGATGTCCACCGCCGCCGCCGTTCTGCCCGAGCCGTCCGCGCCCGCGCCCTCCCTCCGCCCGACGGCACCGATGCCAGCGCCCGCGCGCCGCATCGCCGTGGTCGCCTTCGACCGCATCATCCCGTTCCACCTGTCGGTGCCCTGCATCGTGTTCGGCGAGGACCGCGCCGAAGGCGGCGTGCCGCCGTTCGAACTGCGCGTGTGCGCGGCGGAAAGCGGCCCGCTCGCCACGACGGCGGGCTTCACGCTCAGCGCGACGCACGGCCTC
>NZ_JAAGPN010000232.1:0-13049 GCF_017104805.1 Paraburkholderia sp. Ac-20347
GCTTCGGGCAATTGCGCGAGCGCGTCGCGCCACGCGGCGTCCTCGCCGCACCACCACGTCGGCACGCCGGGCAGCACGAGCGGCTCGCCGAGCAGCGCCTGCGCGATGCCGGGCATGAAGCCGTGCAGCGCGGGCGATTCCACGAAGCCCGCGCCCGGCACGTTCGAGACCATCACGTTGCCCGCGCGCATCACCTGAAGCAACCCGGGCACGCCGATGGTCGAGTCGGCGCGCAGCTCGACGGGGTCGCAGAACGTATCGTCGAGACGGCGCAGCACGGCATGCACGCGCTCCAGGCCGCCGAGCGTCTTCAGGTAGAGCATGTCGTCGCGCACCGTGAGGTCCTTGCCTTCGACCAGCGTGAGGCCGAGATAGCGCGCGAGAAACACATGCTCGAAATAGGTCTCGCTGAACGGCCCAGGCGTGAGCAGCACGATATGCGGCGAGCCGCCGCGCGCGCTGTGCTCGTCGGCGCGCATGATCGCGCGCGCGGCGTCCGCGAGCGTCGCGATCAACTGCGAATACGAGGGCGCAAGCCGGTGCACGCGCATCGCGCGAAACGGCTCGGCGAACAGGCTGGAGACGATCAGGCGGTTTTCGAGCAGATAGCCGAGCCCGGACGGCGCTTCTGTGCGATGCGAAACCACGGTCCACTGGCCGTCGGGCGCGCGCGCGAGGTCGAGCGCGACGATCTGCAGATACTGGCGATCCGGCGGCGTGAAGCCCTTCACCGCGCGCAGATAGCCGGGGTGGCCGAACACCAGCGCGCCCGGCAGCAGGCCGCGCGCGAGCAGCGTCTGCGGCCCGTAGATATCGGCGACGATCTCGTTGAGCAGCCGCGCGCGCTGCGCCACGCCGCGCTCGATCAGCGCCCATTCGTCTTCGTCGATCAACAGCGGCAGCAGGTCGAGCGACCACGGACGCGGGCCGCCGCGATCGGCGTAGACGTTGTAGGTGATGTCGTTCTCGCGGACCTGGCGCGCGACCGAGGCCGCCGCGTCGTCGAGTCCCGCCGCGCCCGCTTCGCCGAGCAGCGCGAAGAACTGGCGCCACGGTTCGCGCAAGGCGCCGTCCGGCGCGCGCAGTTCGTCCCAGTGGCCGTCGCGCACGGGGAGCGAGCGCAGTGGCGCGAGTGCGAGGGTCTCGTCGGCGGCGGAGTCGAACGGCAGGGTGGATTGAGTCGGCAAGATCGTCGCTGCTGCGCCTGGGCGCTGATGGCGGCGCGCCCCGGCAAGCGGGGCGCGTCTTCGGTTGGGGCGTGGGCCGGCGTGTCAGTCAACCGTGTTATCGGCAGAAATCAGCCGCGCCGCAGATCCAGCGTAAACGGAAACTCGAGGCTGCGCGAGGGCGGCGCGGCCTCGAACGGGCCGGGCGTGTGTCCGGTCGTGAAGAAGCGCGCGCGCCGCCGGCTCTCCGCCTCGTACGCGTTGACCGGAAACGTCTGATAATTGCGGCCGCCCGGATGCGCAACATGATACTGGCATCCGCCGATGGCGCGGCCACTCCACGTATCGACGATATCGATCGTGAGCGGCGCATGCACGCCGATGGTCGGATGCAGCGAAGCCGCCTGGCGCCACGCGCGAAAGCGCACGCCCGCGACGCTTTCGCTGACGCGTCCGGTCGGCTGGAGCGGCAGCGCGTGGCCGTTGACGGTCACGAGATGACGGCTTTCGTTCAGGCCCAGCACGCGCACTTCCAGACGTTCCACCGACGAATCCACGTAACGCACCGTGCCGCCCTGCGCGCCTTCCTCGCCCATCACGTGCCACGGTTCGAGCGCGTTGCGCAGCGTGAGCGCGATGCCGCTCGTCTGCAGCTCGCCCACCAGCGGGAAGCGGAATTCGAAGTGCGGCGCGAACCAGCCGGCGTCGAGCGCGAAGCCCGCGTCGCGCAGCTCGGTCAGCACGTCGTCGAAATCCATCTGCACGAAAGTCGAGAGCATGAAGCGGTCGTGCAGCTCGGTGCCCCAGCGCGTCAGGCGCTGCGTGTACGGCGTGCGCCAGAAGCGCGCCACCAGCGCGCGCAGCAGCAGTTGCTGCGCGAGGCTCATGCGCGCGTGCGGCGGCATTTCGAAACCGCGCAGTTCCAGCAGGCCGAGGCGGCCGGTCGGACCGTCGGGCGAATAGAGCTTGTCGATGCAGAACTCGGCGCGGTGCGTGTTGCCGGTCACGTCGATCAGGATGTTGCGCAGCGCGCGATCGATCAGCCAGGGCGGCACGGATGCGCCGTTTCCGCCATTCATGCTGGCTTCCCCGAAGCCGCGCAGCAGATCGACTTGCCGCTGGATCTCCGCGAAGGCGATTTCGAGCTCGTAGACCTGATCGTTGCGCGCTTCGTCGACGCGCGGCGCCTGGCTCGTCGGCCCGATGAAGAGGCCCGAGAACAGATAAGACAGCGACGGATGGTTGTGCCAGTACGCGATCAGGCTCGCGAGCAAGTCGGGGCGGCGCAGGAACGGGCTGTCGGCGGGCGTGGCGCCGCCGAGCACGAGGTGATTGCCGCCGCCGGTGCCGGTGTGGCGGCCGTCGAGCATGAACTTTTCGGACGAAAGCGCGGTTTCGTGCGCGGCGCGGTAGAGGAATTCGGTGCGCTCGACCAGTTCCTCCCAGTTCGACGACGGGTGGATGTTCACCTCGATCACGCCGGGGTCGGGCGTGACCTGGAGCATCTTGAGGCGCGCATCGCGCGGCGGCGGATAGCCTTCGACGACGACGGGCAGCGCAAGGTCGCTGGCGGTGGCTTCGACGGCGGCGAGCAGGTCGAGATAGTCGTCGAGTTCGGTGAGCGGCGGCATGAAGACGTGCAACTGGCCTTGTCCGCTGCCGAACGCGTCGGCTTCGGCTTTCGGACCGGCGGCGCGCGCCGGGTCGCGGGCTTCGACGCACAGCGCCGTGCGGCGGATCCAGGCGGCGGATTCGCCGCGTTGCGGGTAGCGATCGGTGAAGTTGGCGTGGGCGGCCCGGTCGTCGGCGAGGCCGCGCGGGCTTTCATCATCGCCACTGCCGTCAGCGGAAGCATCAGCACCCACCGCGCCGCCTGCATCGCCATACGCCTGCGCGCCCAGCTCGAAACCTTCGCGATACTGCATGCGCAATTCGGCGGCGCTGCGCAGCGGCTCGGCGGGCGCGAACGGATCGTGCGTGTGCTGCCACGGATAGTCGGCCGCCGCCACCCACGGCAGCGAGTCGAGCGGCAGGCGATAGCCCATCGGCGAATCGCCCGGCATCAGATACATGCGCTCGTCACGGAAGAACCACGGGCCGCTGACCCAGCGCGGCGATTGCAGCGCCGGCAACGCGGACGACGCGCGCTCGCGCACCAGCGGCAGCACGTAGCCGGTCACGGCGTCGAGCCCCGCGTCGAACACGCGGCGCAGGCGCAGGCGTTCGAGTTCGTCGTCGAGACGCGATTCGAACGGATCGACGTTCACGGGCAGGCGACGCTCGCGCCACAGGTAGTACCAGGTGTCCTCGTAGCCGGGCTGCACGTATTTCGGCTCGACGCCCAGCTTGCCCGCGAGATGCGCGATGAAGCGCTGCGCGTCGGCGGCCGTGTGATGCGTGGGCGTGCGTTCGTCGGCGAACAAGGACGGATCGTGCCAGCACGGCTGGCCGTCCGCGCGCCAGAACAGCGAGAGCGCCCAGCGCGGCAACTGCTCGCCCGGATACCACTTGCCCTGGCCGATGTGCAGAAAGCCGCGCGCGCCGTACTGCGCGCGCAGTTTGTCCATCAGCGCGATGGCGTAGCGGCGTTTGGTCGGGCCGAGCGCGTCGGTGTTCCATTCCGGTGCATCGCGGTCGCGCTCGGCCACGAAGGTCGGCTCGCCGCCCATCGTCAGGCGCACGTCCTGGCCGGTCAGCGCGGCGTCCACCTGCGCGCCCATCGCCTGCATGGCCGCCCATTGCTCGTCGCTGTAGGGCTTGGTGACGCGCGGCGTTTCCAGCACGCGCTCGATCGTCATCGAATGCTCGAATTCGACTTCGCAGTCGTCGAGCGCGCCGGAAATCGGCGCGGCGCTGCCCGGTTCCGGCGTGCAGGCGACCGGAATATGGCCCTCGCCCGCGAGCAGGCCCGAAGTCGGATCGAAGCCGATCCAGCCCGCGCCCGGCAGATAGACCTCGCACCACGCGTGCAGGTCGGTGAAGTCGTATTCGGCGCCGACCGGGCCGTCGATCGCCTTCACGTCCGGCTTCAACTGCAGCAGATAACCGGACACGAAACGCGCCGCGAGCCCGAGCTGGCGCAGCGTCTGCACCAGCAGCCAGCCGGTGTCGCGGCACGAACCCGAACCCTTCTCCAGCGTTTCCTCGGGCGTCTGCACGCCCGGCTCCATGCGGATCAAATAGCCGATCTCGCTTTGCAGGCGTTGATTGAGCCCGACCAGGAAGTCGATCGTGCGGGTCTCGGCGGACGGCGTGCGGTCGATCGACTCGATGAAGGCGGCGAAGCGCGGCGTCGGCTCGCTGCGCACGAGATAGGGCGCGAGTTCGGCGGCCAGCTCGGGCGTGTAGGCGAACGGAAAGTGCTCGGCGCCCGGTTCGAGGAAGAAGTCGAACGGGTTGTAGACAGCCATTTCCGCGACCAGATCGATGGTCACGCGGAACTCGCGCATCGGCTCCGGAAAGGCCAGCCGCGCCTGGTAGTTGGAAAACGGGTCCTGCTGCCAGTTCACGAAGTGATCGGCGGGCTCCACGCGCATCGAGTACGACACGATGGGCGTGCGGCAGTGCGGCGCGGGGCGCAGCCGCACGATGTGGGGCGCGAGATGCACGAGCCGGTCGTAGCGGTACTGCGTGACATGGTTTAACGCGACACGGATGGACACATCCGACTCCTCGATCGACGTGGACGATGAAACAGGGCGCGCGCGCGGCGCGTGGCTATGATGCCGGGACAACGAGTGCGCGATGTGACAGCCGCGCGCGGCACGCCGCGTGCTTCGCGAGGCTGCGCGCGCGCAGCATGCGCCTCGCGCGGCACACTCACCCCGGGACGGCGGCGATGAAAACCTTTCACTGCGATTACTGCAATCAACTGGTGTTCTTCGAGAACGAGCGCTGCGAACGCTGCGACGCGCGGCTCGGCTATGTGCCGCAAAGCGGCGAGATGCACGCGTTCGAAGCGGCGGGCGACGGCTTGTGGCGCATCCAGCGTCAGGCCGCGGCGGCGGATGGCGAGCAAGCGGCCGCGCTGTTCCGCCAATGCCACAACTACGCGGTCGAAAACATCTGCAACGGCATGATCGCCGCCGATTCGCCCGATACGCTCTGCCGCGCCTGCCAGTTCACGCGCACGATTCCCGATCTCTCGCGGCCCGACAACCGCGTCTACTGGTATCGGCTCGAAACCGCCAAGCGGCGTCTGCTCGCCACGCTGACCTCGCTCGGCCTGCCGCTCGCCACGCGCGCGGAAGATCCCGAGCACGGCCTGCAATTCGAGTTTCTCGAAGACACCGGCGACGGCCAGCGCGTGCTCACCGGTCACGATCACGGTCTCATTACGATGAACATCGCCGAAGCCGACGACGCCCATCGCGAACGCACGCGCGTCTCGCTGCACGAGCCGTATCGCACGCTGCTCGGCCATTTCCGCCACGAAGTCGGCCATTACTATTTCGACCGCCTCGTGATGGAGACGCGCCGCATCGAGCCGTTTCGCACGCTGTTCGGCGACGAGCGCGCCAATTACGCCGACGCGCTCGCCGCGCATTACGCCAACGGTCCCGCGCCCGACTGGTCCGAGCGCTACGTGAGCGCCTACGCGTCCGTGCATCCGTGGGAGGATTGGGCGGAAACGTGGGCGCATTACCTGCATATCGTCGATACGCTCGACACGGCCACCGCCTGCGGGCTCGCGCTGCTGCCCGAACGCCGCGACGAACCGGTGCTGCTCGACCAGACGCCCGTCGACGAAGCGAGCTTCGATAACCTGATGGCGCGCTGGTTTCCGCTCACCTACGTGCTCAACAGCCTGAACCGCAGCCTCGGCATGCCGGACGGCTACCCGTTCGCGCTGGCCCCGCCGGTCATCGACAAATTGCGGTTCGTTCATCGCGTGATTTCGGCGTCCGCTTTGGACTCGGCTGCGTCGCAACCGGCATGAGACCGTTTGATCCGGTTTCCTGACCGATTGTGCGGTTGCGCGATTGCACAGCGCGCGGATCAGCGTTCGAGCACCCACGTGTCCTTGGTGCCGCCGCCCTGCGAGGAATTGACGACGAGCGAGCCCTCGCGCAGCGCCACGCGCGTGAGGCCGCCCGGCACCATGCGCACTTCCTTGCCCGAGAGCACGAACGGACGCAGATCGATATGGCGCGGCGCGATGCCCGCTTCCACCCACGTCGGACAGGTCGAGAGCGAGAGCGTCGGCTGCGCGATGTATTTGTCGGGATTCGCGAGCAGCGCCGCGCGGAACGCCTCGATTTCGGCTTTCGTCGACGCCGGGCCGATCAGCATGCCGTAGCCGCCCGCGCCGTGCGTTTCCTTCACGACGAGATCGGCCAGATGATCGAGCACGTACTGGAGATCGTCGGGCTTGCGGCACATCCACGTCGGCACGTTGTTCAGCAGCGGTTCTTCGCCCAGATAGAAGCGCACCATGTCGGGCACGTAGGGGTAGATCGACTTGTCGTCGGCGACGCCCGTGCCCACCGCGTTGCACAGCGTGACGTTGCCCTTTCGGTAGACGTTCATGAGGCCCGCCGCGCCGAGCGTGGAGTCGGGGCGGAAGACGAGCGGATCGAGAAAGTCGTCGTCCACGCGGCGATAGATCACGTCGATGCGCTGCGGCCCCTGCGTCGTGCGCATGTACAGATAGTCGTTGTCGACGAACAGGTCCTGACCTTCGACCAGCTCGCAGCCCATCTGCTGCGCGAGGAACGCGTGCTCGAAATACGCCGAGTTGTACATGCCCGGCGTGAGCACGACCACGGTGGGATTGTCGGCGCCCGAGGGCGCGGCGGCGCGCAGCGTGTCGAGCAGCAGGTCGGGATAATGCGCGACGGGCGCGATGCGGTTGCGCACGAACAGATCGGGAAAGAGCCGCATCATCATCTTGCGGTTTTCGAGCATGTACGAGACGCCCGACGGCACGCGCAGATTGTCTTCGAGCACGTAGAACTCGCCCTCGTCGGCGCGCACGATGTCGATGCCCGCGATATGCGCATAGATGTCGCGCGCGACGTCCACGCCCTGCATTTCCGGGCGATATTGCGCGTTGTTCAGGATCTGGTCGGCGGGCACGATGCCGCGTTTGACGATCTCCTGATCGTGATAAATATCGTGGATGAAGCGGTTCAGCGCATTCACGCGCTGGCGCAGGCCGCGCTCCAGCTTGTTCCATTCGTCGCGCTGGAAAATGCGCGGAATCACGTCGAAGGGAATCGTGCGCTCGGTGCCCGCGCCGGTGACGTCCTTCTCGCCATAGACGGCGAAAGTGATGCCCACGCGCCGGAAGATCGTGTCGGCTTCCGCGCGCTTCTTGTGCATCTGCTGCTCGCTCTGGCCGCGCATCCACGCGAAGAATTCGCGGTAATGCGCGCGCGGTTCGCCCACTTGCGCGAACGCCGTGGCGGCCACGCCCCGAACGTCGAATTGCCCTTGCTCGAACATCTCGTTGAAGAAGGCTTGCGTCATAGATGGTTCTTCCGTCCGCTGCTGGTTCGTTCTAAATACGGTTCTTGCGGTCGCGATTCCGTTTCGGGCCAGAACGCCCGATGCAACTTCCATGCCGACGCGAGCATGGCAAGGCGCGCCGCTCAGAACTCCATGTCGAGTTCGTCGATGTCCTCCGTTTCCGCCTTCGCGGCGGCGATCCATTCGGCCACATACGGCTGTTTGAGCACGCGCATGCAGTACTCGCCGATGTCGGGGTCGATCGGCACGTCGTAGGTGAGCAGACGCGTGACGACCGGGGCGTACATGGCGTCCGCCGCGCCGATCTCGCCGAACAGCCAGGGGCCGCCGTACTGCTGGAGACAGTCGCGCCAGATCGTCACGATGCGTTCGATGTCGTCGTGCGCGCGCGACCAGATGCGGAACGACGGAAAGTGGCCGCGCAGGTTCATCGGCAACGCGGAGCGCAGCGCGCCGAAGCCCGAGTGCATTTCGCCGCACACCGAGCGGCAGTGCGCGCGCGCCTTGCGCCCGGCGGGCAGCAGATGCGCCTGCGGGCGGATTTCGTTGAGGTATTCGCAGATGGCGAGCGTGTCCCAGATCTCGTTGCCGTCGTGGCGCAGGCAGGGCACGAGAATCGACGGCGAGAGCAGCAGCAGTTCGGCGCGCGCGGCGGCGTCGTCGATCGGCACCGCGAGCGTCTCGAAGTCGAGACCCGCGAGTTTCGCGAGCAGCCAGCCGCGCATCGACCACGACGAATAGTTGCGGCTGCTGATCGTCAAGGTCGTATTCGTCTGACTTGTCTGACTAGCCATGCGGCCTCCTCGGGCATCACACCCGCATCACACCAATCTGTAGCGCGGCGCACAGCGTTCGGGCGCGATGCACCGCGAAGGAACGCTGCGCCCGCTCGCGCAGGGCTTTGCGGTGCGCGCCTTCACGTTCAGTCACGCGCCGGTCGTACGGATATCACGCGCACGTAACGATGATGTGAAGCGCCGCCGCGCCGTGACGCGCCGCGCATACGCGAATCAGTCGCCCGTGTTCGCCCGTGTGTTCGTGGTTTCTCCGTCGTTTAACCGTCGCTCGTCGCGCCAGCCATCACCGAAAAATTGCAAGCACCGTGCCAATGAGCGCGCACGAGCACGTACGTGAGCGCGCGAACAGCCGAGTGGCATAGCTATTGCCTCTCTTGCGCGCATTGCCGCTCATTCCGACGAGGAGCTTGCGCATGAACCTGCTTGCCTATCCGGCCTACCAGGGTTTCGCGGATTTCACGCGCCCTTGGCGCGCCGCCGCCTCGTTCGCGCGCGCGGCGCTTGCTGCGTGGCCCGCTGCGTGGCCCACCTTCGCGACGGGTTTCGACGCGCGTTATCTCGACGCCTGCTGGGAACAGATCGAAATGGCCGGGCTCACGCATGCGCGGCCGCCATTCGGCATCGACGCCGTGCAGGTCGACGGCGTGCGCACGCCCGTGACGGAGGAGTTCGTCAAGCGCACGCCGTTCGGCTCGCTGCTGCACTTTCGCAAGGACACGCCCGCGCCGCAGCCGCGCGTGCTGCTGGTCGCGCCGATGTCGGGCCACTTCGCGACGCTGCTGCGCGGCACCGTGCGCACCATGCTCGCCGATCACGACGTCTACATCACCGACTGGCACAATCCGCGCGACGTGCCGCTGTCGGCGGGGCGCTTCGGTTTCGACGAATACGTCGAGCACGTGATGGCGTTCATCCGCCGCATTGGGCCGGACGCGCATCTGGTCGCGATCTGCCAGCCGACCGTGGCCGCGCTCGCCGCCGTCTCGCTGATGGCCGCTGACAACGATCCCGCGCAGCCCGCGAGCATGACGCTGATGGCGGGGCCGATCGACTGCCGCGTGAATCCCACCAAGGTCAACGACCTCGCCAACAGCAAGCCGATCGAGTGGTTCGAGCGCAATCTGATCAGCGCCGTGCCGGGCGGTTTCGCCGGCGCGCAGCGGCGCGTCTATCCGGGCTTCGTGCAGCTGAGCGCGTTCATGTCGATGAATCTGGAGCGACATCTGGCCTCGTTCGAGGAGATGCGCCACGAGCGCGCGAAGGGCGATCCCGCGAAAGCGGACGCGATCCGCGTGTTCTATCGCGAGTATTTCGCGACCACGGACCTGACGGCCGAGTTCTATCTGGAGACGGTCAGCGCGGTGTTCCAGCAGTACGCGCTGCCGCTCGGCAAGCTGAAAGTGGGCGAGCGCCTCGTCGAACCGCACGCGATCCGGCGCACCGCGCTGCTCACGATCGAAGGCGAAAAAGACGATATCTGCGCCGTCGGTCAGACCGTGGCCGCGCAGGAGCTGTGCTCCGGGCTGCGTCCTTATATGAAGACGCATCACGTGCAGACCGGCGCGGGGCACTACGGCGTGTTCAACGGACGCCGCTGGGACACGCAGATTTACCCGCTGGTGCGCTCGACGATCCACGATCACGAGCCGCGCGCGCGGCGCATCGGAACGGCTTCGTCGACGGGTTCGGCTTCAGCGGACGCGGGCGGCGCGGGTCAGGTCACGCTGGGCGCGCTGCTCGCCGCCGAGGCGCACGCGGACGCCGTCATTGCGCGCGCCGCGCAGGCCTAGGCGTCGGCACGAGCGGCGCGAGCGGTGTAAAGGCGCGCGCCCGGAGTTGAGTCACGGCGCGGCCGGCGTCGCGTTCGCCTGCCACGGCGTGGGCGCGGGCACTTCGCAGGGCGCGTCAACGTCGATCGACTTGAAGTCGGCGGGGCTCACGATCTCCAGGTACTCCATGTCGGGCGAATAATCGAACAGGAAGTGCGCGATGCCCGGCGCCTGATGCACGCAATCGCCCGCCTCGACGAGCGTTTCGCGATCGCCATACATGAAGCGCGCCCAGCCCTTGAGCATGATGACGATATGAAAGTCCGCTTCGTGGCGATGCCAGCCGGTGCCGGCTTCGGGCGCTTCGTTGGCTCGGACGAGTTGCGCGACCACTTTGCCGTGCGTGGCCTCGGTAATGCCGAGGTCGCGATAGACGAAGAAATCGCGCAGTCCGCCGCCCTTGAAATGCGTGTCCTGCGGCTTGACGTGCGAAAAGCCCGTGGCGAATCCGGTTTGCATGACAGGTCTCCCGATGAAAAAACGCGCGCCGGAAATCAAGCATGCTCTGTTCCAGCGTGCTTGAAACGCGTGAATTCCGTATTGAAGCCGGTGAAAGCCTTTTGCTAAATTTAATCGGCGAAATGCTCGCGCCAATTCAGTGCGGATTTTCCCTTTTTTCAATAAATAAAATCCCAAATCCGGGGCGTCGATGCATTAAGAATGATGGCTAAGGCGCGCACGCGGCGAAGTCGTCTCAAAATGCGTCCTGCATCGCAAAAAAGAGGCTGCCTGGCGTATCGAGACGGCTTCTTACTCCACCTTTATGCCAGGTCTTACTCAATCTTTCTGCGCGCGGCGGCAATTCGGAGGCGTTCTCATGCGTTATTGAATGCCGTCTGTCTGTCGCGGATTATTCGACGAGATGAATAACGATTCGTCATTACGCGCCGTTATTCCCGCCATCCGGATGAATCATGCGCACATGGCGCGAATCGGCGAGCGGCGAAATTCGCGGCGGCGCGGCGCGATGCCGCACCCCGAATCCGCGCCACAAGCCCGTGCCGCAAGCCCGCGCGAGCGCTATCGCGGCGAACGGTCGTGCGGCATTTTCGTATCGCAAAAAGGTGACAGTTGGATGAAAGAATCGGTAACGACGACCGTCTCGAAAAGGGGATGCATCGCATGTCTGGCGAAAATATCGTCGAATTAACAATATATGCGTGCGTTATACTTCGGCTTCCGAGAAGGCTGTTCTGATTTTTGTATGAAACATTTCAAGGCTTAGTCTGAAATGTTGCAATTGCTTATCAGACTGCACTCGATATTTCAAATAGCTTTCAACGCGCGCGGTAGTCTGGCGGGGGCCTGTGGCACGTCACATTCGTGTCACGAACGCCGTGTTGCGAAGTGTGCAAAAACCTTAGCGTTTCGACCTGAACTGGACCAGCCTGCCCATGCCGACCGTCGTCGATTTTCTGCTTGAGCAACATCTTTCCCCTCAGTGGCGCGGCCTGTTGCGGGCCCTCGCCGCGGAATTCGAGTCCCAGCTGAGCCCTGACGAGTTGCGTCAACTGATGTTCCGCGTCGGCGCGCGTTTTGCCGAAAGCCATGCGCTGCCGCCGTGCGAGTCCACCGACGACCTCGCCGATGCGTTGAATGCGCACTGGTCCGGCATTCAGTGGGGCTACGTGGAACTCGCCGACGAAGGCGACTACCTGCGCATCATCCATTACGGCGCGCCGCTTGCTGCGTTCGGCGGCGCGGCGCTCGCTTGGACTCCCGCTTTCCTGCAGGGCTGCTATCAGGCCTGGCTCGACGCCATGGGCGCGACCGAGCTGGTGGTGGCGCAGGCGGATGTGCCTGACGAAGGATTCGTCGTCGAATTTCGTCTCGCGCGCGCAACAGCCTGAAGTCGGGCGTCGCGCGTGCCGTTATAGACCTTGTGGCCCGCGCGTTGCTCCGGCGCGCGTCGCCGTGCGATGAGCGCGCGGCGCGTGTCCTGGTTTGCCGGTCGTGACCGGCAGCTTTTACCGAGCGAGTACCGTTAGCTCGTACCGTTTTATCAGTCCTTGATTTTGGCCACGGCCAGTGAGTCGTCTCATGAGCACCTCGCGCGATGTCAAAGCGCTCTTCGACCGGTTCGGCGGAGACGCGAGCAGTTACCGGGAAATCCGTATGGAAAACGAGGCCCGCGATGCGCGCGGCCGCTGGCCGTTGCTCGGCATGATCGATCCGCGTGAGGTCGATCTGTCGGCGGCGGAAGCGAAGCCCGGCGCACCGCAGGCGCCCGAACTGCGCGTGAAGGTGCCGCGTGCCCAGCGCGACGACACCCAGGCGACGCTGCGCCAGTCGGCGCCGTTATTCACGCGCTCGCCGCGCCGCGACGTGCCGCCGGTCATCCGCAAGGAAAAGCCGGCCGCGCCCACGAGCAGCGCGTTCCGTTTTTCGCCGACGCCCTCCGCGCGCGGCGCACTGGACGAAGCAAAGTCGCAGACGCAACCGGCCGCCGATGCGCAAGCCGATGCCGCACCGCTCGCTTTCGCGATTCCCGCGACCGGCGACGTGACGCCGTCCGGGTCCGCCGCGAATACGTCTGATGTAAGCGCAACGAACGTAAGCGCAACGAATGCGGCAGCGAACGCGGCTGCGAACGAAGCGTCGACGGAACCGGCGCGCGCTTTGCCGCCGCTCGCGCCGCGCTTTGCGCAACCGGCTTCGGCGCTGGGCGCAGCGGCCGCACCGGCTTTCGCGTCGATGCAAAAGCCGGCGCCGGTGCAAGCCGCATCGCCAATGCTCAACCCGTCGCCCGCCATTCAAGCCGATGCCGCGCGCGTCTCAGGCACGCC
>NZ_JAAGPN010000233.1:0-13015 GCF_017104805.1 Paraburkholderia sp. Ac-20347
CCGACGCGGCCTCGCGCCTGCCCGCCGCGTTTTCGGGCGGCCAGCGTCAGCGCATCGCGATTGCGCGCGCGCTTGCGGTCAATCCGCGCATGCTCGTGCTCGACGAACCGACGAGCGCGCTCGACGTCTCGATCCAGCAGCAGATTCTTGCGCTGCTCACGACGCTGCAACGGCGTCACGGCCTGAGCTACGTGTTCATCAGCCACGATATCGACGTGCTGCGCGCCGTTTCGCATCGCCTCGTGGTGATGCACGGCGGCAAGATCGTTGAGACCGGCGACACGCTCGCGGTGCTCGACGCGCCCGCGCACGCCTACACGCGCAAGCTCGTCAGCGCGGCGAAGCTGGCGCCCGCGAGTCTCGCGGCGGCGTAATCCCCGCGTAATCTTTCCCGCACGCAGGGTTGGGCCACGCCGGCGGCCCAACCCGATCTTCGGCTGGTGTCACAATATTTCCCTTCCCGAATCGTCTTCACGGGTATGGAACCGCCGCTCACCCCGAACCCGCTGCCCCATCCGGACCTTCCGGACCTACCGGACCGCGACATCGCCGACACCGTCGCCCGCGAGCGTCCGAGGCTGCGCAGTTTCATCCGTCGCCGCGTGATCGACCAGGACGAAGCCGAGGACATTCTTCAGGACGTTTTCGAGGAACTCGTCGAGGCCTGGCGACTGCCCGAGCCGATCGAACAGGTCGGCGCGTGGCTGTTTCGCGTCGCGCGCAACCGGATCGTCGACCGTTTTCGAAAACGCAAGGAAGTGCCGCTCGCCGATCTCGGCGGCGGCATCGGCCAAAGCGGCCCAAGCGGTGCGGAGCCCGGCGACGATCACAGCGACTACCGCCTCGACCTCGCACTGCCCTCGGCCGACGGCGGCCCCGAGGCCGCGTATGCGCGCGCGGCGCTGCTCGACACGCTGCGCGACGCGCTCGACGAACTGCCCGCCAGCCAGCGCGAGGTGTTCGTCGCGCACGAACTGGACGGGCGCAGCTTCAAGGAACTGGCCGCCGCGACCGGCGTGGGCGTGAACACGCTGCTGGCGCGCAAGCGTTACGCGGTGCTGCATCTGCGCGAGCGTCTGCGGGCGTCGTGGGACGGCTATGACATCTGAACCGAAGGAGAACAACATGCAATTTCGCCGCAAGATTTTCGCCAAAATCGTGGTGGTGCTGGCCATCGTCGCGCTGCTGGGCTGGGTCGTTATGAGCCTGTGGAACTGGATCGTGCCGTCGCTCGTCGTCGATGCGCACGCCATCGACTATCCGCGCGCCATCGGCCTGCTCGTGCTCTGCCGGATTCTGTTCGGCGGATTCCGCGGCCACGGCGGCTGCCGCCAGCGCGGCAAATGGCGTCAGTGGAAGCAGTGGCAAAGCATGACGCCGCAGGAGCGCGAACAGTTGCGCAACGGGCCGCTGCCGGACTGACATCGCCCGCACCGCTACCGCGTGTATCGTCACGCTTTCCTTCTTATTCGCTCGACTCCGAGACTTGCCATGCCAGAAGCCGCCGTCCGCTCGTCGCGCGTTGCTCCGCTGTTTGCCCTGTTGCCGTTCCTGCGCCCCTATGCCGGGCGCTGGGCGCTCGCCTTTCTCGCGCTGCTGACCTCGGCGGGCGCGACGCTGGCGCTGCCCGTTGCGTTCAAATATCTGATCGATCGCGGTTTCGCCAGCGGCAACCGCGCGCATATCGATCGCTATTTCATCGCGCTGTTCGTCGTGTCGCTGATCCTCGCGGCCGCCACCGCGCTGCGTTTCTACTGGGTCTCGTGGCTCGGCGAGCGCGTGACGGCCGATCTGCGGCGCGCGGTCTACGCGCACGTCATGCGCATGAGCCCGCAATTCTTCGAGACCACGCAGACGGGCGAAGTGCTCTCGCGCCTCACCACCGACACCACGCTGATCCAGGCCGTAGTCGGCACCAGCCTGTCGCTCGGCCTGCGCAACGCGCTGCTGACCGTCGGCGGCGTGACGATGCTGGTGGCCACCAGCCCGGTGCTGTCCGGCTACATCATTGCGACGCTGATCGTCGTGGTGCTGCCGATCGTCGTGTTCGGGCGGCGGGTGCGGCGGCTTTCGCGCGCGAGTCAGGACAAGGTCGCGAATGCGAGCGCGCTGGCCGGCGAAGTGCTCAATGCGATGCCGACCGTGCAGTCGTACACGCAGGAAGGCTATGAGACGAAGCGCTTCGGCGGCGCGGTCGAAGCCGCGTTCGACACCGCGCTCACGCGCATCCGGGCGCGCGCGAGCCTGACGGCCGTGGTGATCGTGTTCGTGTTCGCGGCCATCGTGTTCGTGCTCTGGCTCGGCGCGAAGGCGGTGCTCGCGGGCAGCATGACGGGCGGCCAGCTGTCGCAGTTCATTCTCTACGCGGTGTTCACGGCGGGCGCCGTGGGCGCGGTGGCCGAAGTCTGGGGCGATCTGCAGCGCGCGGCGGGCGCGACCGAGCGGCTGTTGCAGTTGCTGGCGGCACGCTCGCCGGTGGAAGAAGCCGACAAGCCCGTGCCGCTGCCCGCTCAGGGCGACGGCATCCGTTTCGAGAACGTGGGCTTTTCGTATCCGTCGCGGCCGGGCATCGCGGCGCTCGCGGGCTTTTCGCTCGATGTGCGTCCGGGCGAGCATGTCGCGCTGGTCGGGCCGTCGGGTGCGGGCAAGACCACGCTGTTCCAGTTGCTGCTGCGTTTCTACGATCCGCAGTCGGGCCGCATCCTCATCAACGGCGTGCCGACGCGCGATGTGACGCTCGCCTCATTGCGCCAGGCGATCGGCGTGGTGTTGCAGGAATCGGTGATTTTTTCGGGCAGCGTGCTCGACAACATCCGCTACGGCATGCCGGACGCCACGCTCGACGAGGTGCGCCGCGCCGCCGACATGGCCGCCGCCGCCGGATTCATCGAGCAATTGCCGGAAGGCTATGACACCTTCCTCGGCGAACGCGGCGTGCGGCTTTCGGGCGGACAGCGCCAGCGCATCGCGATTGCCCGCGCGATTCTCAAGGACCCGCCGATTCTGCTGCTTGACGAAGCCACCAGCGCGCTCGACGCCGCCAGCGAACGGCTCGTGCAGACGGCGCTCGACAACGCGGCGCAGAATCGCACCACGCTGGTGATCGCGCATCGGCTGGCGACCGTGCAGCAGGCCGACCGCATCGTGGTGCTGGAGCATGGCCGCATCGTCGCGCAAGGGCGTCACGCGGACCTGCTCGAAAGCTCGCCGCTGTACGCGCAACTGGCCGCGCTGCAGTTCGGCGATGCCACGGCGAAGCTTCAATCCGCGGCGCACGAATAAGTCTCGACGTTCCGCACTTCGGGCGCTCGCATCGCGCGAGCGCCTGCGCTCTCTTCCCGCCGCTTTTTTCCAGCTTGTCTAGCTTGTCTAGCTTGTCTAGCGCTGGGCGTTCAAGCCCAGCAAACGCTGGCATTCCGCGCGGCTCTGTCCCGCCGCGCGCTGGTCCTCGCTACCGAGCTTGTTGAAGCGCGTCAGCGCGTCGTTGGCGGCCGCCGGGTTGTATTCCTGCATGTGCAGCGCGTAATCCGAGTTGCCGTTCTCCACCACCTCGCGCATGTCCTTGCGCGGGTCGTGGGTGCCGTTGTTTATCACCATACAGAGCAGCACGGTGTAGTAGTCGCGCTCGGCGGGCGTGTAGCGCGGGCGCAGGAAGTGCGCCGCCGCTGCCGCCGAAAGAATCAGGCACAGCAGCACGATCCAGCGTTTTCTCTTCATGGAATTCACATCGATGCGACGCGCGTCGCCAGTGATGACGGCGTGGCGTCAGGGCGCGGCGCGCGCTCGGGGTTCAGACGGCGGGTGCGCGCCAGGCGCGGCGACTCCCCGAAAAGAGCCCGGATTATAAGCGCATCGAGAAATGCCCTGCAACGAAGCGGGCGCGGGAATTAGTATACCCCCTCACCCTATTTATCGTAGTATACCCCCCTACCGTATATGAATCGTCTCGATCGGACGTGACGCGGTGTACGCCGCCAGTCAGTCAGTCATCCAGGAAACCGCAGCATGATGGACTTTTCGCATCTTCTTTCGCAGGGCGCATCCAGCGCATGGCTGTTCATTCCGAGCGCGATCCTGCTGGGCGCGCTGCACGGACTGGAACCGGGCCACTCGAAAACGATGATGGCCGCGTTCATCGTCGCAATTCGTGGCACGGTTGGGCAGGCGGTGTTGCTGGGCTTGTCGGCGACGCTCTCGCATACCGCCGTGGTGTGGGCCATCGCGCTCATCGGCATGTACTTCGGCCGCAACTGGAACGCCGCGAGCAGCGAACCGTGGTTTCAGGTGGCCTCGGCGGTGCTGATCGTCGGCGTCGCGGTGTGGATGATCGGGCGCACCTGGCGCGAGCAGCGCGCGGCGCACGCGCACGAACATGGGCACGCGCACGGCCATCACCACCACGATCATCACGATCACGACCATGATCACCACCACGCCGACCTCGACGCCTCCTCCACCGAGTACCAGGACGCCCACGAACGCGCGCACGCGAACGACATCCGCCGCCGCTTCGCGAATCGCGACGTCACCACCGGCCAGATCGTCATGTTCGGCCTGACCGGCGGACTCGTGCCGTGTCCCGCGTCGATCACCGTGCTGCTGCTGTGTCTGCAACTGAAGCGCTTCGCGCTCGGCGCGTCGCTCGTGCTCTGCTTCAGCATCGGCCTTGCGCTGACGATGGTCGTCTCGGGCACGCTGGCGGCGCTAAGCGTCAAGCACATGTCGAAAAAGTGGAGCGGATTCGGCGATTTCGCGCGCAAGGCGCCGTATTTCTCCGGTGCGCTGATCCTGCTCGTCGGTCTGATCGTCGGTTATCAAGGATTGACGGCGCTCGCGGCCTGATGTCGCGGCGCGTAGCCTAGTCCCCCTCGCTATAGGCAGCGGTATACTCGGGCTTCCCATCCGTCGAGGTCAGGCATGAGTCACACGATTCGCGAAAAACAGAAGCTGCTCAACCGCGTGCGCCGCATCAAGGGGCAAGTCGAGGCCATCGAGCGCGCGCTCGAGGACGAGCGCGGCTGCATGGACGTGCTGCAACTGATCACCAGCAGCCGCGGCGCGATGAACGGTCTGCTCGCCGTGGTGCTGGAGGATCACATCCGCACCCATCTCGTCGATGCGGAACCGGCCGACGAACACGGCAGCAGCACCGAGCAGCTGATCGAAGTCGTCCACAGCTATTTCAAGTAAGCGATGGCCGTGAAATCGCCGTGCATCGAACTCTGTGCGTTCGATGGCAAAACCGGTTTGTGCACGGGCTGTTACCGCACGCGCGAGGAAGCGCGTGGCTGGAAGAAGATGACCGATCATCGGCGTCATCAGATCATCAACGAGCGCGCGCGTCGTCAGGCCAAAATCGGTCGCGAAGCCGGCCCGCGCGTGAAAGACGACTAAAAAAGCCGATTAAAAACGCGCGCCTACTTCGCCGTCTTGCGCTTCTTTTCGAGCGGCGCCCAGCTCGCGTCGTCCTGCAAGCGGTCGAACAGACGATTGCGCCGCGCGCCGTCCAGTTCGGTCAGGCCGATGAGCGTATGAAACGCCATGCCGCTGGCCGCGAAATACCGCAGCAGCGCGAGTTCCTCGTCGCGCGCTTCGCTCTCGATGGTTTTCGTCACGCGATTGTCGGTGTCCCGCACGCGCCCGAGCATCTCGGGCGATTCCACCATCACCGCCAGCATCGCGCGCGCGACCGAGTTCGGCTGATTCACGGCCTCGCGAAAAATCTCGATCTGCGCATTGAGCGTCGGCTCGGCCTTTTTCTCGCCTTCCTTGCCCAGATAATCGGCCGCGATCCGATGAAACTCGCTGAGCTGATGCTCCAGCAGCGCCTCCAGCACGCCGTTCTTGGTGCGGAACTGATGCAGCAGCCCGCCCTTGCTGATGCCGCTTTCGCGCGACAACGCGTCGAACGTCAACGCGCCCGCGCCCTCCCTCGTCAGAATCGCCAGCGCGGCGGCGATGGCTTTCTTGCGGGACAGTTCGGAGCGGGTCGGGTTATCCATGTCGATTCAAGGGCGTGACTAAGAGCGAGACGTCGGGCGTGACTTTGTGCGTGGCCGCGTCGGCGAGGGAATCGCGCGCCGATCCGCGTGAAAGGCTGGGCCTGGCGAACGGTCGGTCGGTTGCGGACATGATTGTAACCAATTCCGCCTCGCCATAAAAACAAACCGGGTAGACGGTTTACATTTATCGGATTTGCCGTTACGCTGCGTCCGCAGTGAACAGCGGTTTCTCACTGTTTCACCCAATCCACTTTCAGCGCCCGCTTAATCCATCCAAGGAACCTTCCGATGTTCGGCCAACGCCTCGCACTTCCCCTCGTCACGGGCACGCTGTCCCTTCTTCTTGCCGCCTGCGCCGGCGTGCAGCCGGTCGCGTACTCCGGCATCGACGCCACGCACCAGTTGCAGCCGAATCACGGCGACGACCGCAACAAGGTGCCGCTCGCCTACGGCATTCCCGTCTCCTGGTCGCGCTATACGCAGGTCGTGCTCGACCCCGTCGCGGTCTATCACGGCGCCGACGCGCAATTCGGCGACATGAAAGACGACGACAAAACCACGCTCGCCCGCTATGCGCAGCAGGCCTTCACCGAAAACCTCGGCAAACGCTTCCAGATGACGAACCAGAGCGGCCCCGGCGTGCTGCGCGTGAAGGTGACGCTGACCGGCGCGGAAAGCACCACGCTGCTCGTGGGTCAGGCGATGCATTTCGATATCGCCGGCAATCTCTACAACGGCGTGCAGGCGGTGCGCGGCGGCCAGGGCGCGTTCAGCGGCTCGGTGTCGTATGCGGTCGAGGTGTACGACAGCAACGATGGCCGTCTGCTGAAAGCCTATGTGACCAAGCAATATCCGAATGCGATGAATCTGCCCGCCGCGTTTGGCTCGTTGAGCGCCGCGAAAACCGGCCTGGATAAAGGTGCGGAAGCGCTCGTCGCGCAGATGCATTAATCCCACGCACTAAAACACCCAAAGCACCCGGCCCGACCACGCGAGATTTCATCGTTCGGAACCCTTTTAATAATCAGGATGCCTGATCATGAAACACCTGGCGGAATTCGCGTGGTCGGCGGGCCATCCTACGCTGGTCATCACGCTCGTCTTCGCGGCCGCGTATTGCGCGGTCGGCATTCCCGCCCATCGCCTGCTCGGTCCGGGCGCGCGCGACTATTACGGCACGATGGCGGGCGTCTTCGCGGCGCTCGCTTATCTGACGCTGATACTGAGCTTTCGACCATGACCGTCGACGGCAAAGCCAGCGCCATCTGCGGCTTGTGGATTCGCGCACGTGACGCGTTCGGCCGGTTCCGGCGCGCGCTCGGCGATGTCATTGCGGGGAAGCTCTGAATGCTCCGCGCGATGTTTTCGCCGCTGAGCCTCGCGCCGCTCATCGCCTTGCTCGCCGGTGGCCTGTTGCTCGCTCACGCGCTGCTCCCGCGCGGCCCGGAACTGACGATCGACTTCGTTAGCGGAGCCGGTTTGCAGGCGGGCAAGACGCGTGTGCGCTACCGCAACGTGGAAGTGGGCGAGCTCGAAACGCTGCATCTGTCGCGAGACCACTCGCACGTGACCGCCGTGGTGCGGCTGATGGCGGACGCCGCCCGCCTCGCGACCTGCGGGACGCGCTTCTGGGTGGCGCGTCCGCGTATCGATGCAGGCGGTATTTCGGGGCTCGAAACCCTGCGCACCGCGCCGTATATCGACGTGGATATTGGCAGTGCCCGCGCAACGTGCCACAGCTTTATCGGCCTGGAAACGCCGCCCGTGGTGAACGCCGACCGACGTGGCAGCCGCTTCATTCTGCGCGCCGCGTCGCTGGGTTCGCTGCAGGCGGGTTCGCCGGTCTATTTTCATCGCGTCGCCGTCGGGCAGATTCTCGGTTACACGCTGCCGAAAAACGGCCAGGAAGTCGATGTCGACGTGTTCGTGAACGCGCCGTTCGATCGCTATGTCACGTCGTCGACGCGCTGGTGGCAGGCCAGCGGAATCGACGTGCAACTCGATTCGCGCGGCTTCAACGTCGACCTGCAGCCGCTCGAAGCGATGCTGCGCGGCGGCGTGCAATTCGACTCGCCCGCCGAAGCCGCTCCGCCGTCGCACGACAGCCGCACCTTCACCCTCGCCGACAACCGCACCGACGCGCTGCGCAACACCAACGGCCCGGCCGCGCCCGTGCAGATGCGCTTTCGCGAATCGTTGCGCGGCCTCGCCGTGGGCGCGCCGGTCGATTTTCATGGCGTGGAGATCGGCAACGTCACGCGGATCGACGTCGATAGCAACACGGCGCGCGGCGGCTTCGACATGATCGTCAGTCTGAATCTCTATCCGTTCCGGCTCGGGCGACGCTATCGCGCGGCGCTCGGCAAAGGCGACGGCCCGGGCGGACGCGCGCTGCTGAGCGACATGATCGCGCAAGGTCTGCGCGGCCAGGTGCGCATGGGCAGTGTGCTCACGGGCCAGCGTTATATCGCGCTCGACTTTTTCCCCAAGGCGCCGCCGGTTCATTTCGATGCAACGCGCGCGGCGGTCGAGCTGCCGACGGTGCCGAACACCATCGAAGAGCTGCAAGACCTGCTCGGCGATATCGTCGCGAAACTCGATCGCGTGCCGTTCGACGAAATCGGCCGGAACGTCGATGCGTCGCTCAACGGCGCGAATGCGCTACTCAAGACACTGAACGATGAAACCGTTCCACAAACGCAGTCCACGCTGGCTTTTGCGCAGGCGTCTTTTGCCGCTGCACGCACCACGCTCGAAGCGGATTCGCCCTTGCAAACCGACGTGCGCACGGCCACGACGCAACTGCGCCGGACGCTCGCGAGCGTGAACGCGCTGGCCGATTATCTCCAGCGCCATCCCGAATCGATCGTGTGGGGCAAGCCTTCAGGTCAGTGAAGGCGACGAAGCGGCGGCGTCGATGCGACAACCGCACGCCTTCAACTCGACGCCAGATAGCGTTGCGGCGACTCGCCCGTCACCTGGCGGAACATGACGATAAACGCGCTCGCGCTGCGATAACCGAGATCTTTCGCGACCTGCGCCACCGAATGCCCGAGCGTGAGGCGCGTGATCGCTTCCGCCACGCGCATCTGCTGACGCCACGCCACGAAGGTCAGCCCGGTTTCCGCGTGCAGGCGGCGCGCGAGCGTGCGTCCGCTCGCCCCGAACTGCTCGCCCCAGAAGTCGAGCGAGAGATCGCTGCCCGGGTCGTTCATCATGTGCTCGCAGAGCTTGAGCAGGCGCTCGTCGCGTGGCAAGGGCACGCCGGGCTCCGCGAGGCTGGGCGTTTCCGCCAGCACTTTCAGCATCAACGGCGCGGCGAGGCCCGCGCGGCTCGTGGCCGTATAGCTGTCCGCGCCCTCGACCAGTGTGAGCGCGAGTTCACGCAGCAAGGCCGACACGCCGATCACGGCGGGATCTTCCCACGGCCACGGAAACACATCGGGTTCCAGATAGACGCTGCACAGCGCCGTAGCGCCGACCGCGTGCAGTTCATGATCGACATCCGACGGCAGCCACACCGCACGCGACTGCGGCACGGTCCACGTGCGCGCGGGCGTGAGCACGCGAATCACGCCTTTGACCGCGAACACCAGCTGACCGTGACGATGCTGATGCCATGTCACGCGTTCGCCGTGACGGTAGTTCACAAGCGTCGCGGCGACCTCGCGCGGCAGCGGCGTGCGGGCCATCGGGTAGCGCTTGAGCAGAAACGACTTCATCGGACGGACGCACGGGCGCGAAAGGAAGTGACCCATGATATTGGAAATTGACCAAATTTTGTCAAAAAATCGATATCATCTGTCCGCCTTTAATTCGCATAAGCCGGTAATCTCCTTACCCATCAAGGCTTCGGGCGTAACCCCGTCCGAAATCAATAATGCTTCTCATTCGTGGAATTAACCCTGTGATCCGCAGTGATTTCCTGTGATCGACACAGGCGACACACGATCGATACGCGCAAGACCGACTTTTCCGCCGCTTATGCCTCTGATTGCTTCATTGATCCGCAGCTCGCGCTGGCTTCTGCCGCTCGCCCTGCTCGTGAGTCTCGTGAGCGGCTTCGCGAACGCGGCGCTCGTCGCGCTCATCAACCAGGCGTTACAGGCGTCGGGCGCGCAACTCGTGCAACTGGGCGTGCGCTTCGCGCTGCTCGCCGCACTGGTGCTCGCCACGCGCGTCGGTTCGCAGACGCTCTTCATGTACCTCGGCCAGCGCGTGAAAGCGCGCCTGCGCATGCAGACGATCGGCCGCATCGCCGCGGCCTCGTTCCGCGATCTGGAGCGCTGCGGCGCGGCGCGTGCGCTCGGCGCGCTGACCCAGGACCTCGACAGCATCGTCGTGTTCTTCGTGAGCCTGCCGTCGATTGCGATGCAGGGCGCGGTGATCGCCGGTTGCCTCGCCTATCTGGGCATGCTGTCGCTGCCGATTCTCGGCGTCGCGCTCGCGGTGCTCGGCGCGGGGACGTTCGGCACGCATCTCGTCGGTTCGCGCGCGCTGCGCCATCTGCGTGCTTCGCGCGAACGCGAGGACGAACTGTTGCGCCAGTTTCGCGCGCTGTTCGACGGCGCGAAGGAACTGAAGCTGCATCGCGCACGCGCCGATGCGTTCGTCGGCGGCCAGCTCGCGCCGCACGTGGAAGCGGTGCGCGCGCAACGCACGCGCGGCTACGTGCTGCATGCGCTCGCGGCGAGTTGGGGCAATCTGCTGCTGTTCGGCTTCGTCGGCCTGACGATCTTCGTGCTCGCGCGCCTGTTCGACGCCGATGCGCACGTGATGTCCGGTTACGCGCTCGTCTTTCTCTATCTGATCATGCCCGTGGAAGGTCTGCTGGCGGCGCTGCCCGCAATCAGTTCGGCGCGCGTGGCGTTCGAGCGGATCGGCAAGCTCGAAGCCGCGCTGCCGCCCGAACAGGGCCGCCTTGCCGATGTCGATACCGATGTCGATACCGACCTCGCGCCGTCCGCTCAGCCTGCGTTTTCGCGCATCGCGCTGGAAGGCGTCGAGCATCGTTACGTGCGCGAAAACGAAGACGGCTTCTTCACGCTCGGCCCGATCGATCTGACGTTTCGCGCGGGCGAAACGGTGTTCCTCGTCGGCGGCAACGGCAGCGGCAAGACCACGCTCGCGAAACTGCTCGTCGGCCTGTATGCGCCCGAGCGCGGCCGCCTGCTGGTCGACGGCGCGGCCGTGGACGACGCGACGCGCGCCGCCTATCGTCAGCATTTTTCCGTGGTCTTCAGCGACTTCCATCTGTTCGATTCGCTGCTCGGCTTGAGCGCCGGACGCGAAAACGCGGCGCGCGCGCTGCTCGTCGCGCTGCAACTCGACCACAAGGTGCGGATTCAGGATGGCGCGTTTTCCACGCTGGCGCTCTCGCAGGGACAACGCAAACGCCTCGCGCTGCTGGTCGCGTTTCTGGAGGATCGGCCGTTCTACGTGTTCGACGAATGGGCCGCCGATCAGGACCCGGCCTTCAAGGACGTGTTCTATCGCACGCTGCTCCCGGAGCTGAAAGCGAAGGGAAAAACGGTGCTCGTGATTACGCACGACGACCGGTATTTCGATCTCGCCGATCGTCTGATCAAGCTCGACAGCGGGCGGATCGGCGCGACACATTCCAGCCTCGCCCACGGTAACGGCAACAGCGGCAACAACATGGCGAGCGCAGCATGAACGCGATCCTGCACGAAGCGGCGCACGACATGACGCAAAACACGACGAACACGCAGACGGCGTTTACGCTCGAAGGCGTCGCGTTCGCCGCCGGTGGCCGCACACTGCTGCATCCGCTCGACCTCACGATCGAGCACGCGCGCGTGACCGGCCTCGTCGGCCACAACGGCTCGGGCAAATCGACGCTCGTCAAACTGCTCGCGCGCCAGCTCGATCCCGCCGCCGGCACGATCCGATACGCGGGCCGGCCGCTCGCGCAGTGGAGCGCGCGCGAGTTCGCGCGCCAGGTCGCGTATCTGCCGCAGCAAACGCCGCTCACCGACGGCATGACCGTCCGCGAACTCGTCGCGCTCGGGCGCTATCCATGGCACGGCGCGCTGGGCCGTTTCAGCGACGACGACGCCGCGCGGGTCGAGCGCGCCATGCGCGCCGCCGACGTGCTCGCGTACGCCGATCGTCCCGTCGATGTGCTCTCGGGCGGCGAGCGCCAGCGCGCGTGGCTCGCGATGCTGGTCGCGCAGGACTGCCGCTGCATGCTGCTCGACGAACCGACCGCCGCGCTCGACATCGGCCATCAGCTTGCGGTGCTCGACCTCGTGCGCGCGCTCTGCGCCTCGGGCGCGATGAGCGCGGTCGTCGTGCTGCACGATGTGAACATGGCCGCGCGCTTTTGCGACCGCATCGTCGCGCTGCGCGAGGGGCGCCTGCTGATGCGCGAGCGCGCCGCCGACATCATCGATCCGCTGCGGCTCGAATCGATCTACGGCGTGCCGATGAGCGTGAGCGTCGATCCGTCGAGCGGGCGCCGTCTGGGGTTTCCGGCATGAGCGCGCACACCACGAATCCGCGCCGCCGTCGCGTGCTCGCTGCACTTGGCGCGCTGGTGTCCACATCAAGCTTCGCGGTGACGCCGCCCCGTTCACCTCGCTCGCCCCGGCGGATCGTGGTCCTCAACTGGGAGCTGACCGAAACGCTGCTCGCGCTCGGCCGCGCGCCGGTCGGCATTCCGCTGCCGGACTGGTACGCGAGCGGGATCGTCGCGCCGCCGCTGCCGCCGGGCGTCGTCGACGTCGGGCTGCTCTATCAGCCGAATTTCGACGTGCTGCTCACGCTCGCGCCCGACCTGCTGATCGTCACGCCCGCCCACGCGGCGCTGATGACGCCGCTGCAACGCATCGCGCCGACGCTCACGCTCGGCGCGTACATGAGCGCCGCGCAACCGTTCGAGGCGCTCTGCGCCGAAACGCAGACGATGGCGCGCGCGCTCGACGCGCCGGACCATGCCACGGCGCTGATCGCCGCCACGCAACGCGGATTCGCCGCGGCCGCCGACGCGA
>NZ_JAAGPN010000234.1:0-12855 GCF_017104805.1 Paraburkholderia sp. Ac-20347
TGCTGCAGGTGCTGGTCGCGCCGCTCGGCACGCATCGCGCCATCGACGGCGTCACGGCCGTCTCGCGGCGCGGCACGGCCATGCTGGTGATGACCGATCCCCTGGCCGCACGGCGCGGCGTGGAGCAGCGCCTGATCGCCCTGTTCGGCCTCACGCCCGCCGAGGCGCGCGTAGCGGGCGAAGTCGGCAAGGGTCATGAGCCGCGCGACATCGCCGCGGCCTTGCAGATCATGCCGTCGACCGTGCGCACGCATCTGCATCACGTCTTTGCGAAAACGGCCACGCGCCGTCAAGGCGATCTCATGCGTCTCCTCGAACAGATCGCGCTGACGCGCGGCGATTGAAACCCGCGATCGACCCTGTGAAAAGCGGGGTAAAAATGAAAACGGCCCGCGCAATCGCCGCTCGAAAGCAGCACATTGCGCGGGCCGTGAAACGGCGAAACCGACTTGAATCCGCCTGATCAACCGCCCAGATAGGCGCGCTTGATATCGTCGTTGGCGAGCAGATTGTCGGCGCTGTCCGCCAGCACGACGCGGCCCGTTTCGAGCACGTAACCGCGATCGGCCACATGCAGCGCCTTGTTCGCGTTCTGCTCGACGAGGAACACCGTCACGCCTTCCTCGCGGATCTCGCGGATGATGTCGAAAATCTGCGCGATCACGAGCGGCGCGAGGCCGAGCGTGGGTTCGTCGAGCAGCAGCAGACGCGGCTTGCTCATCAGCGCGCGACCGATCGCGAGCATCTGCTGCTCGCCGCCCGACATCGTGCCCGCACGCTGCTTCGCACGCTGATTCAGGCGCGGAAACAGCTTGAAGACGTGCTCGATGCCCGCTTCGATCTCGTGCTGCGAGGCGAAAAAGCCGCCCATCTGCAGGTTTTCGAGCACCGTGAGGCTCGGAAACACGCGGCGGCCTTCCGGCGAAATCGCCATGCCCTTGCGCATGATTTCATGCGTGGGCAGACGCGTGATGTCCTCGCCTTCGAACGTCACGCGGCCCGACGAGGCGCGCGGCGTGCCGCACACGGTCATCATCAGCGTGGTCTTGCCGGCGCCGTTGCTGCCGATCAGCGTGACGATCTCGCCCTTGTTCACTTCGATCGACACGCCCGCCAGCGCTTCCACCGCGCCATAGTGGGTATGGACCTGTTCCAGCTTCAGCATCAGTCCTCTCCGAGATACGCCTTGATCACGCGCGGGTCGTTGCGCACTTCATCGGGTTTGCCGATCATGATCGGCTTGCCGTGCTCCATCACCAGAATGCGATCCGACACGCCCATCACAAGGCTCATGTCGTGTTCGATCAGGAGTACGGAGATTCCGAATTCGTTGCGCAAGCCGTCGACCATCTGCTGCAGCTCGATCTTTTCCTGCGGATTGAGACCGGCAGCGGGTTCGTCGAGCATCAGCAGACGCGGATCGGTAATCATGCAGCGCGCGATTTCGAGGCGTCGCTGATGACCGTACGACAGCGTGCCCGCTTCGCGATTGGCCACGTTTTTCAAACCCACGCGATCGAGCCAGTACGCGGCGCGTTCGAGCGCGGCGCGTTCTGCGCGGCGATACGCGGGCGTCGCGAACAGACCGCTCAGCATGTTGCGGTTGACCTTCAGGTGCTGCGCGACCATCAGGTTTTCGAGCACCGTCAACTGCTTGAAGAGGCGAATGTTCTGGAACGTGCGCACGAGGCCGCGGCGCGCCACCATGTGGCTCGGCTGGCCCGTGATCGCGTGGCCGTCGAGCACGATGTCGCCCGCAGTGGGCTTGTAGAAGCCGCCCACGCAGTTGAACACCGTGGTCTTGCCCGCGCCGTTCGGCCCGATGATGGCGAACACTTCGTTCGGACGCACATCGAAGTCGATGCCGTCGACGGCCAGCAGACCGCCGAAGCGCATCTGCAAGCCCGCTACTTTCAACAGGTTTTGTGCGCTCATTGCGGCAACTCCACATGCGGGCGGCTGGCAGGCAACAGCCCCTGCGGACGCCACATCATCATCAGCACCATCACCAGACCGAAAATCAGCATGCGATATTCGGCGAAGCCGCGCGCCACTTCCGGCAGCGCCGTCAGCAGGATCGCCGCGAGCACCACGCCGAGCTGCGAGCCCATGCCGCCCAGCACGACCACGGCAAGAATCAGCGCCGACTCGATGAAGGTGAACGACTCGGGCGTGACGAGGCCCTGGCGCGCCGCGAAGAACGCGCCCGCGAGACCCGCGAACGACGCACCCAGCGTGAACGCCGAGAGCTTGATGCGCGTGGGGTTCAGACCGAGCGAGCGGCACGCGATTTCATCTTCGCGCAGCGCTTCCCACGCGCGGCCCATCGGCATGCGCAGCAGGCGGCTCGTGACGAACAGCGTGAACGCGACCAGCACCAGCGCGAGCAGGTACAGGAAGATCACCATGTGCTCGCCGCTGTACTCGATACCGATCAGATCGTTGAAGGTCTTCGCGCCGTCGACGCTCGCGTGACGCGCGAGTTCGAAACCGAACACGGTGGGCTTCGGAATTCCCGAGATACCGTCCGGGCCGCCCGTGATGCTCGTGAGATTGTTGAGCAGCAGGCGGATGATTTCGCCGAAACCGAGCGTGACGATCGCGAGATAGTCGCCGCGCAGACGCAGCACCGGAAAGCCCAGCACGAAACCGAACGTGGCCGAGGCCAGCGCCGCGAGCGGCAGGCATTCCCAGAACGTGAAGCCGAAGTACTGATTGAGCAGCGCATACGTATAGCCGCCCACCGCGTAAAAGCCCACGTAACCGAGGTCGAGCAGACCCGCGAAACCCACCACGATATTCAGGCCGAGCCCGAGAATCACGTAGATGAGCGCGAGCGTGGCGACGTCGATCGAGCCGCGCGATCCCATGAACGGGAACAGCGCGCCGAACGCGAGCAGCACCCAGATCGCGACGCGCTGCTGACGCGCGCCGAGCGCGGGCACCGAGGGCAGCTTCAGGCCGCTCGTCGCGCGCTGGAACAGCGGCTTGACGAGCTGGAACACGAACACCACGGCGGCGGCGATCCACACCGGACGCCAGTGTTGCTGCAGCACGACCTGATAGCCGTCGAGCGTGAGTTGCAGGCCGAGAATCGGCGCGGTCAGGATGATCGTCGCGACGGCGGCGGCGAACGCGCCCTTCACCGTCTGCGCCGACGACTGGCCGTGCGCGCGAGTGTCGGCCGCGCGAACCGGAACAGATTGGCTCATATCGACCTCACACTTTTTCGACGTCCGGCTTGCCGAGCAAACCGGTGGGACGGAACAGCAGCACGAGCACGAGCAGGCCGAAAGCCACCACGTCCTTGTACTCCGACGGCATGTAGCCCGCCGCGAAGGTTTCCGCGAGACCGAGCAGCACGCCGCCGAGCATCGCGCCCGGAATGCTGCCGATGCCGCCGAGCACCGCCGCCGTGAACGCCTTGATGCCCGCGATGAAGCCGATATACGGATTGAGCTTGCCGATCGTCAGACCGATCAGCACGCCGCCCACCGCCGCGAGCATCGCGCCGAGCACGAACGTGAACGAGATCACGCGGTTCGTGTCGATGCCGAGCAGGTTGGCCATCTTCATGTCTTCCGCGCAGGCGCGGCACGCGCGACCCATGCGCGAACGCGAGATGAACAGCGTGAGCGCGATCATCAGCACGAGCGTCACGCCGACGATCAGCATGCGCGCGTACGGGATCGTCACTTCGAAGTTGCCGCCCATGTTGAAATCGAGCGCGCCGGAAATGAGTTCCGGCACCGACACGTCGCGCGCGCCCTGCCCGATCTGCACGTAGTTCTGCAGGAAGATCGACATGCCGATCGCGGAGATCAGCGGCACGAGACGCGGCCCGCCGCGCAACGGCCGATACGCCACGCGCTCGACCGCGAAACCGTAGAGCCCGGTGACCAGCACCGAGACGATGAGCGCCGCGCCCAGCACGAGCGGCAGCGGATAACCCGCCGAGGTGCCGATGGCCGTGAGCGTGACGAGGCCCACATAGGCGCCGATCATGTAGATCTCGCCGTGAGCGAAGTTGATCATGCCGATGATGCCGTAGACCATCGTGTAGCCGATGGCGATCAGCGCATAGATCGCACCCAGCGTGAGCCCGTTGACGAGCTGCTGGGTGAACTGAGGAAGAAAATCATTCATGCGTAAGCCCCGCGGCCATGAAGCCGATGAGAGACCTTGGAGAGACTCTTGAAACCGTGACGATCCGTCCGCTGTTGCGCATCGTTGGAAAACGCCCCGCCCGCCGCGACGGCGAACGGGGCGTTGCGATGCGCGGCGAGGATCAGTTCGCGGCGGTCTTCGTGGCGTCCTTGTGCCACGTGTAGACGACGAAGCGGAACGACTTCAGGTCACCCTGCTTGTCGTATTCCACCTTGCCGATCGGCGTGTTGAACGCGTTGGCGTGCAGGTAAGCGGCAACCTTGGTCGGGTCCGTGCTCTTCGCGCCCTTGATGCCGTCGGCGATCACTTCGACCGCTGCGTAAGCCGGCATCTGGAACGGACCGTTCGCGTCGCGCTTGGCGTCGGCGAAGGCCTTCACGAGCTTCGCGTTGGCCGGGTCGGCGGCGAAGTCGGCCGGCAGCGTCACGAGCATGCCTTCCGAAGCCGGGCCGGCGATCGCCGTCACGTCCTTGTTGCCCACGCCTTCCGGACCCATGAACGTCGCCTTCACGCCCTGTTCACGCGACTGGCGCATGAGCAGGCCCATTTCCGGGTGGTAGCCGCCGAAGTAGACGAAGTCCACGCCTTGCGACTTGAGCTTCGTGACGACTGCCGAGTAGTCCGAATCACCGGCGTTGATGCCTTCGAACACGACGACCGGGATGTGCGCCTTGTCGAGCGCGGCCTTCACCGACGTCGCGATGCCCTGACCGTACGACTGCTTGTCGTGCAGGATCGCAACCTTCTTCGGCTTGACCTTCTCGATGATGTACGCAGCGGCTGCCGGACCTTGCTGGTCGTCGCGGCCGATCGTGCGGAAGATGAACTGGCGCTTCTTGCCTTCGGTCAGCTGCGGTGCGGTCGCCGACGGCGTGACCATCACGACGCCTTCGTTTTCGTAGATGTCGGAAGCGGGGATCGTCGAGCCCGAGCAGACGTGGCCAACCACGTACTGGATGTGCTGCGAGACGATCTTGTTCGCGACGGCGACGGCTTGCTTCGGCTCGCAGGCGTCGTCCATCAGGACGGCTTCGAGCTTGTTGCCGTTCACGCCGCCAGCGGCGTTGATCTGTTCGATCGCGGTCAGGGCACCCGCCTTGACCATGTCGCCGTACTGGGCGACCGGGCCGCTGAACGGACCGGCAATGGCGATCTTCACGGTATCGGCTTGCGCGGATGCACCAAAGGCGAGCAGCGCGGCAGCCAGGGAAACTGAGGTGAGGCGGGACAACGTCATCAGGAGCTCCTCGATTGTTTTCGGGTCAACCGGTCAGACGGATTGACCTGCGCAAACGAACAGCACCCCAATGGCGAGCATTGGAGAACGACAACGACGGGCCAGAAAAGATAGACGCAACGGGGCCCGGCATATATCACCCGCTTTGTTGCGGTTGAGTTCGGAGAGATCACGTGGATACGTGTCTCTGTTGCGCAAGCGATCCGCCTGCCCCGTTCACTGCATTTCGCGCCGGGAAGGTGGTCCGGGCTCAATCAGCGACCCGCGGATGCTATCAATAAACCCTCCCACTCGCAAGCAAGGGTTTTTTCCGATACCTGCAGGGGTATTGGCTTGAGTCAATTGACGAAAATCACGAGGAACCGCTTGAAAACATTTGGAAAATACTCGGTGACGGCGACGGGAAATCGCCCCGCCACGCGCTCAGGCCCGGCTGGTGTGGCACAGCGGATTTCATTTTCCGATCCGAAATAAATGGCACGGTTTTTTCCTTTCGGAAACTGCGGCGATTTCCGAAACGAAACGATTTATCCAATCGGAAACTAACGCCGTTCACATCAAGAAATCGCGATAAAAACGGCCTGTTTGCATGCAGGAAAACCCTAAATGCAAAGTGCGCCAAGTCGTTGATTCGATTCACAAAACTTACACAAACATTTCAATCGAATCGCGCGATCCAATGGAGATCGCGAGAAAATCACCGCATACACGCGCTGCGGATATTTCCCATTGGAAACCAGGAAAACTTTCGGGCGCCTACGTATTTTTCTCGAAAATGCGCCGGCCTCGTTGATGAAAATCAGCGGACATACCGTCGCATTACCGCACCACTGCGCCGCCGCGTCGTTCCAGACGCGCGAACTCCGGTGTATGCTCGCTGCCTCGCCGCCGGTCTTATGCACCAACGCGGCGCACGGCGTGCGGGCATGACCGGGGCACCTTTCCGGGCCAACTTCCGGGACACCACGGGCGCCGCGCGCCGCGTTGCGGCGAAGCCGCACACAGCGGCCCACACCCGTCCAGAACCGAACATTCGGGGGAGATCAAAGAGAATGAAGACCGTCAAACTGGCCGCCCGCGCCGCCACCCTTACCCTGATCGCCAGCGCCGCCGCGCTCTCGCTCGCCTGCGGCGCCGCGCACGCAGCCGACACCGCCACCGTCGAAGTGCTTTCGATCGTCGAACATCCGGCGCTCGACGCGATCCGCGACGGCGTGCGCGACGAGCTGAAGGCCGCCGGCTACGACGCCGGCAAGAACCTCAAGTGGGAATACCAGAGCGCGCAGGGCAACACCGGCACGGCCGCGCAGATCGCGCGCAAGTTCGTCGGCGACAACCCGAGCGCGATCGTCGCCATCGCGACGCCGTCGGCGCAGGCCGTGGTGGCCGCAACGAAGTCGGTGCCCGTGGTCTATTCGGGCGTCACCGATCCGGTCGCCGCGCAGCTCGTCAAGACGTGGTCGGCGAGCGGCACCAACGTGACCGGCGTGTCCGACAAGCTGCCGCTCGACAAGCAGGTCGCGCTGATCAAGCGCGTCGTGCCGAACGCGAAGACGGTGGGCATGGTCTACAACCCCGGCGAAGCAAATTCGGTCGTGGTCGTGAAGGAACTGAAGGCGCTGCTCGCCCAGCAAGGCATGACGCTCAAGGAAGCCGCCGCGCCGCGCACCGTGGACATCGGCTCGGCCGCCAAGAGCCTGATCGGCAAGGTCGACGTGATCTATACGAACACCGACAACAACGTCGTCTCGGCTTACGAAGCGCTCGTGAAAGTCGCCAACGACGCGAAGATCCCGCTCGTCGCGTCCGACACGGACAGCGTGAAGCGCGGCGCGATCGCGGCGCTCGGCATCGACTACAGCGACCTCGGCCATCAGACCGGCAAGGTCGTCGTGCGCATCCTGAAGGGCGAAAAGCCCGGCGCGATCGCTTCGGAAACCAGCAACAAGCTCCAACTGTTCGTGAATCCGGCCGCCGCGCAGAAGCAAGGCGTGACGCTGTCGGCCGATCTGCTCAAGGACGCGACTTCGGTCGTGAAGTAAGGCCCGCGCGCGCATGAAGGATCGACGGCCGCGCAGGTAGCGCGCGCTGCGTTTCCCATCGGAAACGCCCGCCGCGCCGTCGATTCCGCAAGGCCCGCCAGGGCACCCTCGCACGCGCCGGCGTGCGGCCTCACCCGGGCCGCGCGCCGCTGCGGCGACCGATCCGGCGACGTCGCCACAATCGACGCGCCGGAGACCGCAACAGGATTCCCCATGTCCCTCTATTCGCTGCTGGGCGCGCTGGAGATCGGCCTGATCTTCAGTCTCGTCGCCCTCGGGGTGCTGATCTCGTTTCGCATCCTCAACTTCCCCGACCTGACCGTCGACGGCAGCTTTCCGCTCGGCGGCGCCGTCGCGGCCACGCTGATCGCCAGCGGCCACGATCCGTTTCTCGCCACCGTCTGCGCGATGCTCGCGGGCACCGCCGCCGGTTTCGTCACCGGCTGGCTCAACGTGCGCCTGAAAATCATGGATCTGCTCGCCAGCATCCTGATGATGATCGCGCTCTACTCGATCAATCTGCGCGTGATGGGCGCGCCCAACGTGCCGCTCATTTCCGAAGCCACCGTCTTCACGATGATCCAGCCCGCGTGGCTGCCCGACTATGTGCTGCGTCCGCTCGCGCTGCTCGTCGTCGTGTGCGTGGCGAAGTTCGGCGTGGACTGGTTCTTCTCGTCGGAATACGGTCTCGCGCTACGCGCGACCGGCGCGAATCCGCGCATGGCGCGCGCGCAGGGCATCGCCACCGGCCGCGCCACGCTCGCGGGCATGGCGCTGTCGAACGCGCTCGTCGCGCTCGCCGGTTCGCTGTTCGCGCAGACCCAGGGCGGCTCGGATATTTCGATGGGCATCGGCACCATCGTGATCGGTCTCGCGGCGGTCATCATCGGCGAAAGCATTCTGCCGGCGCGCCGTCTCGTGCTCACGACGCTCGCCGCCGTGCTCGGCGCGATTCTCTATCGCTTCTTCATTGCGCTCGCGCTCAACAGCGACTTCATCGGCCTCAAGGCGCAGGATCTGAATCTCGTGACCGCCGTGCTCGTGACGATCGCGCTCGTGCTGCCCGCGACGCGCAAGAAGCTGTTTGGCCGCAAGAACGGGAGAGGCTAAGCCATGCTCAGCGCACAAGACCTTCGACTCACTTTCAATCCCGGCACGCCGATCGAAACGCGCGCGCTGCGCGGGCTCACGCTCGACATTCCGACCGGCCAGTTCGTGGCCGTGATCGGCTCGAACGGCGCGGGCAAATCGACCTTCCTCAACGCGATCAGCGGCGACCAGATGGTCGACGAAGGCACGATCACGATCGACGGCCAGGACGTCACGAAGAAGCAGGCCTGGGACCGCGCGCATCTGGTCGCACGCGTGTTTCAGGACCCGATGGCGGGTACCTGCGAGGCGCTCACGATCGAGGAAAACATGGCGCTCGCGATGGCGCGCGGCAAGCGGCGCGGCTTCGGTTCGGCGCTGAAAAAGCAGGATCGCGAGCTGTTTCGCGACAAGCTGCGGCTGCTGAATCTGGGCCTGGAAAATCGTCTGACCGACCGCATCGGGCTGCTCTCGGGCGGCCAGCGCCAGGCCGTGAGCCTGCTGATGGCGTCGCTGCAACCGTCGCGCATTCTGCTGCTCGACGAGCACACGGCCGCGCTCGATCCGAAGACCGCCGCGTTCGTGCTCGAACTCACGGCGCGCATCGTCGAAGAAGCGAAACTCACGACGATGATGGTCACGCACAGCATGCGCCAGGCGCTCGATTACGGTCAACGCACCGTGATGCTGCATCAGGGCCAGGTGGTGCTCGACGTGTCCGGCGAACAGCGCCGCGGCCTCGATGTGCCCGACCTGCTGCGCATGTTCGAGCAGAACCGCCACGAACAGCTCGACGACGACGCTCTGCTGCTGGGCTGATTTTCTTCAGTGCCATCGGCAAGATAAAAAGCCCGCTTCCCTACGGAAGCGGGCTTTTTTACGCGCAAGCGATTAATTCGGATGCCGAATCAATAAACGACCCCAGCAATCAAGCCGATTTCGCGTACTTGAACGTGCCTTGCGCACTCGCGATCAACAGCGCGTCGTCGACCCATGCTTCCGCGCGCGCGAAGAAAATCGAACGGCCACCGCGTTCGAGAAAACCCTTCGCGCGCACGAACTGGCCCAGACCCTTGTCGAGATAATTGGTGGTGAGCGAGAGCGTGAAGCCGTGCCGCTTGGGCGCGTCCAGCTCGGCGAACAGGCCCGCGTAGCCCGCGGCGGCGTCGAGCAGCGTGGCGATCGCGCCGCCTTGCAGCACGCCCTGGCGATTGAGTTTCGATGCGTCGATCGGCATCAGCAGTTCGGCGTAGCCTTCGCGCCAGGCCGCGACGCTCACGCCGAGCGTTTCGAGAAACGGATTGTCGACGGCGAATTGCGTCATGCGTGCTGTCCCCTCGGTGTTGTCGATGAATGCGGGCGTTGCGTTTGAAACTTCGGTCGAAGCATCGTTGCAAAGCCGCGCCGCGCAGCCGATTATAGAACCCCGCGCCGCGCGTCGCAGCGCCGCATGCCGACTGTTCAGGCGAAAAGCGCGCAACTGTACATGGTATTGCGCGGCCAGCCGGAGAACACTGTACGTTTCTCTTGCCGCCCGAGCGCGCGCATCTTTCCACTGTCCCAAAAGGAATCATCATGACCGACAACACGCGACCCACCGACTCCCTCACCCTGCAACGGGCGGCAGCGGCGGCCGCCGCCGCGTTGCCGGTCCCGTGCCCGCCTGTCGATCCGCTCACCGAGATCCTGCCCGACGAACCGCTGCTCATGATGGGCGCGGGCCCCGTGCCGATTCCTGACGCCGTCGCGAAGGCCAACTCGGTCGTCATCAATCACCTCGGCGACACCATGGCGCGCGTCATCGACCAGGTGAAAACCATGGCGCGCTACGTGTTCCAGACGCGTTCGAACTGGGTGCTCGGCGTGGCCGGCCCCGGCTCGGCAGCCATGGAAATGGCGATCTCCAACCTCGCCTGGCCCGGCACGCGCGTGCTCTCCATCGTCAACGGCTTCTTCAGCGGCCGCATGGCGGAGATGGCGCGCCGCATCGGCGCCGACGTCACCACGCTCGACGTGCCCGACCGCGAGATCGCGTCGCTCGAAGCGGTTGCGAAGGCCATCGAACGCACGCGCCCGGCCATCGTCACCATCGTGCATGGCGAAACGTCGAACACGGTCTGGAATCGCCAGCTCAAGGACATCGTGCAGATCGCCAAGGCGGCGGGCGCGCTCGTGGTGGTGGACGCCGTCTGCACACTGAGCACGATGCCGCTGGAAATGGACGCGTGGGGCATCGACACCGTGATTACGGGCGGCCAGAAAGGTCTCTCGTCGATTCCGGGCGTCTCGCTGATCGCGTTCTCCGACGCGGCCTGGGAACGCGTGCGCACGCGCACCGCGCCGAACACGCACTGGTGTCTCGACGCCGTGCTCGCCGAAAACTTCTGGCACAAGGCGGGCTATCACTACACCGCGCCGGTGTCGGGCGTGCTCGCGCTGCACGAAGCGCTGCGGCTCGTCTGCACGGAGACGCTGGAAAAGCGCTTCGCGCGCCATCAGCGCTGCTCGCTCGCGCTGCAAAGCGGCGTGGCGGCGCTCGGCCTCGCGCTCTACACGCCTGAACTTTGCCGCCTGAATTCCGTGGTCGGCATCGAGCTGCCCACCGGCATCACGCCGCGCGACGTGTGCAATCACATCTCGCAGCAGTATCAGGTGGAGATCGCTGGATCGTTCGGACTTCCAATCATTCGTATCGGGCAGATGGGCGAGCAATGCCGCGAGCACCATCTGTTCCGCACCGTGCATGCGCTCGGCCGCACGATGCGCGATCTCGGCGCGAAGGTCGATCTGCCCGCGGGCGTGGCCGCGCTCGAAGAATCGCTGTCGGCGGCGAGCGCGCGGCGCTGATCGCCCGCTGCACAAACGGACGTTCGCCGCGCTTCGCGGCGCGTCAGATCACACGCGGCGCGCCCGCACGCAGATAAACGCGGGCGCGATCATCAACTCCGCGTAGAGCGCGGGCGCGACGGCCTTCATCTCGGGCAAGGGCTTCGGCTCGCTGATGCGATCGACGCTCCAGCCCGTGTCGATCAACGCGTTGACGATGTCGGCAAGCGGGCGGCGATACGCTTCCACATACGGCTTCGGCTCGCCGAAGCCGCCCCAGTGCAGGCCGAAGCGCGTGGTCTCGAAGTACGTGCGGCCACCGCGCGTGCGCGTGTCGATCCAGTCGCGCATCGGGTGCGCCATCGAGAACACCAGTTGCGCGCCGGGCCGCGCCACGCGATGAAACTCCGCGAAGGTGTCCGCGAGATGCTCGACATAGTCGAGCGCGAGCGAGCAGACGATGCGGTCGAACTGTGCATCCGCGAGCCAATGGAGCGGCTGGCCGAGATCGCCTTGCGCGACCTCGACCGCCATGCCCGCGCAACGCACGCGGGCGAGTTCGACCATCGCCGGAGTGACGTCGAATGCCTGCACGCGCGCGCCCTTGCCCGCGAGTTCGGCGCTGACGATACCGGGGCCGCAACCCGCGTCGAGCACCTCGAGGCCCGCCACGTCGCCGAGCAGCGCTTCGGTGGCCGGGCGTTCGTAGAGCGCGTTGTGCGGTTTTTCGGGCGCCATTTGCGCGTAGCGGTCGGCGAACTGCGTGTAGCTGGCGCGGCCCGGCAGTTCGGGGGCGGCGTCGGTCTTGTCGGCGGCGGAGTCGTTGTGCATGCTGGCGTGAACGGAAAAGCGAAACCGCCATTGTCCCGTGTTTCGTGCCTTCGACTCCAGTGCGCGCCGCGTGCCGGTATCATCGCGCTCTTGCCGCGCGGCCCGCGCCCGCTCATCATTTCAATCTGCTTTCACTTTTCCACGCTCATTCGACGATGTCCGCACTTTCCGCTCTCCCCTTCGACGCCGTGCTGTTCGATTGCGACGGCGTGCTGGTCGATTCCGAACGCATCACGCATGTCGTGCTGGTCGAGATGCTCGGCGAACTGGGCTGGACGCTCAGCGTCGACGATGCCATGCGCATCTTCGTCGGCAAGATGGTGAAGGACGAGGCCGATCGCATCGAGGCGCACACCGGCTATCGCATCACCGAAGACTGGCTGACGGGTTTTCGCGCGCGCCGCAACGAGGCGCTCGCGCGCGACCTCGTGGAAATTCCGGGCGCGCCGGACGCCGTTCGCGCCGTGCATACGGCCTTCGGCGGGCGAATCGCCGTGGCGTCGGGCGCCGATCGCCGCAAGGTCGAGCTGCAATTGCGCAAGGTCGGCCTGCTCGCGTGTTTCGACGGCCATATTTATAGCGGCCACGAAACGCCGCGCAGCAAGCCGCATCCCGACGTCTATCTGGCGGCGGCGGCCGGGCTCGGCGTGGATCCGCGCCGCT
>NZ_JAAGPN010000022.1:0-58924 GCF_017104805.1 Paraburkholderia sp. Ac-20347
CATCAATGTCGAACCATGTCCAGTCGCCGACCTGACGCCTGACTACCCGCGTGGTTTCCAGGCCCGGGGTCTCAGACTCGATGAGCAGGATGACCTTCGCCTTTGAGTTCGCGAAGCTGTCTTTCTGCAGCACGAGCGCGAAAGGTGGCATTGCCTCCGGAGACGTCGTTTCGCGCCCGCTGGGCGGGCGGTCTTCCGGACATTGCTTCGCCGACTGGTCGTCAGCTTCTGTTTCTTGCGGTGTCATGGCAGGAACGGGCAAATTCGGCACGAGGGGCGTACCGCTCATCTGCGGAGCCCATGCTGCGAAATAGGTGCCTTTTTCATTACGGAATCTGCGGGAAAAACTTTAGCATGTGCTTAAAACGGTGACTTGCGGCCTGCGTACTCCGGGAGTGATTCCCGCAGCTCGCAGCCCATGGGACGCCGCGGACTGTAGCGCCATAACCGCTCAAAGAGCATTTATGTGAAACAGATTTTCATCAAAAGGAATGAGGCCATCCGCCTGTTAATCAAGAAGCGGGCGACGAACGCGGGCGCGAAACCTCCGCGCGTCCAGCCAGCCGGCAGCGATATCGCGACGGCTGCCGCTCTGGAGAGGCTCCTGCTCGACGTTCGGGCCGGTCGCATTAACGAATTTCATCTCGATGGTGGTGATGACGGACCAGATCACATCGTCATCACGAACTAGGTGTAGACAGCGATGATCCCAGCCGACTGGCTTTCAGTTTTCAAGCGGATGTACGAAGAGCGGCAACCTGCCGATATGGATCGGGCTGCACACGGATTTCCCGGGTTTCCTCGCCCGCAACTGTTCTTGCTTTTCGCATGCCATCAGCAACGTAAGTGACTGACCGTCTTCGGTCCATTCGGCACCGAAAGAGCAGGAAATGGCGGGTAAGGGTAATCTCCGATTGCGCCCAGAAAAAGCCCCTGAGGCGCTCCTCCTGTTTTGCCGCAGACTTGTTCTGCGGTTTTTTTTGTCTCGCGAAAAGATGGTGGTATTGCGAGCAAGACGCTCAGCAGCCGCAGAAGGCCGTTGCTGATGCTGCGAGCGCCTCGAACTCTGCCGTCATCGACGATGCCTCTAAGGACAAACTCGTGAGCATGGTTTTGCGAGAATTGCGGGCCGAAAATCGTTAACACAAGCGCGAGAAAAGGCCGCCGTCACTTGGCGGCCTTGTGCTTATCTAGAAGACGACGGATTACCTGACGGCGGCCAATGAGAGCAACGACATTCGCGTGCCTGCGGGATGCGCGCTTTTCCCCCAGGGCATGTTCCGCACGTGGCCGCTGGCGGTGCTCCGCGTTGATTCAAGTGGGGTACCCGCTTCGCGGATAATGGGGCTCGAACAAGTGCCCGATTCGGCGCATGGCGGATGGCGCGTTGCCTCGCCGCTTTGTATTCGGCGCGAGACAATGCGTGCCTGCGTCGTATTTTCTGCGCGCTCAACCCGCGAACGATGCCTTCAAGGACTAATCTGCCTATGGGGGCGTCGGTGAATCTCGTTTTCGCGCGGTCGACCTCCATCACTTGTTCGCGAAACGACTCAACAGCCGACAGATGCTCTTCCGGAGACGGCGAAACGCCGCCCGCCTCGGCTAGTTCTTCCTCAAAGTTGTCGAGCGAACAATGCCGCGCCCGATTGAGTCGCACGCTCTCTCGGCTGTGGCTCGCGATGCTCTTCATGCACATCGCGACTGCGACTGGAAATCTCATGTCTCGTGGCCAATTTCGCTGACCGCGAAGCAATCGCAAAACCGCCTCGCTGATCAATTCGTGGCTCTCGCTAAATTCGGTCCCGCCGATGAGAGGACGCCCCCATCTTTCTAAACTCCTCCACTCTTTGTCGACTACATGCGCGAAATGCAGCGTCTTGTCGGTGGCGTGCCTTGATCGCGCTTTTGCGCGGGCATTGTCCGCTGGCCTTTCTCAGGGGCGCAATTTTTTATCGACAAAAATGGGGGAGGTATGAAGGAAAGCAAAAGTGAAAGGGACCCGCAGCTTTGCTGCGCTCCGGTGGGGGAAGAGGAACGACTGCGCATGTCGCTACTCTGCTCCTATCGCATTGTTTGTCTGTTTTCGTCGTGCCTGCGCCGTGATATCAACAACGGAGGCGCAGCAATTTGAGGCCTTTACGGGCTCAAGGAGACGAGAGGTAGGGCGATACCCTGATTGACCGGCAGCGCTCAAGTATGCGTGTTGAATGCCGTTATTGATGGTGACGGTTTTTATTTGTCAGGCAACATGCGCAGTTGACTTTATGAGCAGACAATTGGAAATTGGGGGTGAAATGAAAGTTGGAACGCGGCTGCTGGCGGGTTTTGGAGCGGTTCTTGCCGTTTTGGTGGGGATTTCCCTCATGGGCATTCTCAAGCTTCGGGCGATGGACGACGCGCTGACTGCGAATGTCGATTATGGCGCTGTTGAAAGCTCGCTGTTGGCCCAGGCAGTGTCGGATGCACAAGAGGCTTCGGCGGCGATGCGCAATTTGATCATCCTCACCGACTTGCCGAGAATGAACATTCAAAAGTCGATCTTTGACGCGCGAAGCCAGCATTATTTGGCGACCGCGCGGCAGCTCCATGACTTGTTCGAGCGAGATCCGTCGACGAGCGACAAGGAGAGGGGCCTGCTTGAGAGCGCCCGCCAGGCTCGGGCTCGAGCGATGCCGCTCGTCGACAAGGCGGCAAAACTAGGTTACACGAACGATCCTGCTGGCCCCGATTTTCTGATGAGTGAGGCGGGGCCAGCCCTTGATCAATGGACGGGGGCGCTCAAGGACTTCATGCTCTATGAAGCGCAGCACAACGCGCAGCGAGCGGTGGAGGCGCACACGTCCTATCGGGTGGCGCGCGCTACGATGCTGGCCTTGACGGCGCTCGCGGTCTTTGTGGCGGCCTTTGTGGGTTGGTGGATGACACGCGCCGTTCTTCGGGATCTCGGCGGCGAGCCCGCTGACGCGGCAGAACTTGTTTCACGCATTGCGGATGGAGATTTGACCGTCGAAGTGAAACTGCGCGCTGGCGATGACTCCAGCTTGCTGTTTTCGATGAAGGGCATGCGCGACAAGCTTGTCGACGCCATTGGCGGCATTCATCTTGCGAGCGGCCACATCGCAACGGCTTCGCGCGAAATCGCGACCGGAAACACGGATCTGTCAGCGCGAACGGAGCAGCAGGCGGCGTCGCTCGAGGAGACGGCTGCGAGCATGGCGCAGCTCACGCAGGCCGTGCGACAGAACACGGACAACGCCCGCCAGGCGAACGCGCTCGCCGGACGCGCGACCAGCGTCGCGAATGCCGGGGACGAAGCGGTGCAAGGACTGGCGCGAACGATTGGAGAGATCAGCGGAAGCTCCGGCAGGATTTCCGAAATCACCGGCGTCATTGAGGGCATTGCCTTTCAAACCAACATTCTTGCGTTGAACGCTGCCGTCGAGGCCGCGCGCGCGGGCGAGCAAGGCCGCGGGTTTGCCGTGGTGGCCAGCGAGGTCCGCAGTCTCGCGCAACGCTCAGCCGCCGCCGCCAAAGAGATCAAAGAGTTGATTTCTTCGTCTGTGGCGATGATTGACGGGGGATCCAGGCAGGCCACGGAGGTTAGCGCGACGGTCGCGGAAGTGAAAACGGCCATCAGGCAGGTTTCGGATCTTGTGGAAGAGATAACGGCCGCCTCGGAAGAGCAGGCTCGCGGGATTGAGCAGGTGAACGATGCGGTCAGCCAGATGGACGACGTGACCCAGCAAAACGCGGCGCTAGTCGAGCAAGCGGCGGCGGCATCAAAATCCCTTGAAGACCAGTCCGGAAATCTGTTGCAATCGGTGGAAGTCTTTCGCATTGGCGCGCTGGGCGCGAGGGCGAGCCAGGTCGCGTCTTCGCGCCCAAGGCCACCCGCTCCGACCTCCCGCGTGAACGTAGTGGGGCCAAAGAAACCGGCGCAGGCGCGGGCTGTGGGCGCTGCGCAAGTTCCGAAGCAGAAAATCGCGTCGGCAGAGGCTGCAACCGAAACGTGGGAGTCGTTCTAAGATGACGGCGGGAGAGGAGCGCGCGAGCGCAGGGGCTGTGGTTGGAGTGGAATCCGACCTGGTCTCGATTGAGGAACTGAGAAACTACGTGGTGTCGAATACGAAAATAATTAGCACGCTGGGCGCGCGCCTTGCCGCTTTTCAATGTTTTCTGGATGCGGTCGCGCTGCATCTCGATGATGAAACAGCGGCACTGGTGCGAAGCGTTTTCCAATGCAATGTGGAAAACACTATGGCGTTGGTTGATGATCTTGCGATGAAGGACAAGATTATCGCATCGTCCGAGTATCACAACGCTTTGCTTGTGCAAACAAACGAAATACTGAAAAAGATCGCGTAGTGTGGATTGAGCTAGGCGATAGGGCTACTGGGCAATTAAGCGATCCTTTCGCCTTGGACGAGGAGAATCAGCTCCTCGTGCAGCAGGAGTTTGCTGAATTGATCGAGCCGCAGGGGTGTCCTGCGCGCATTTTGACGGAAACTTCGGAAGCGCCCTCCGGGGCGCTTTTTGTTTTTCGCGCGCCCATCATCAACTCAACGCGTTTTTGCCTTTGCCAATGATTCTTCGCTCAAAGCAATCGCTCGTTCGATATACGGCGCGATCGTTTTAGAGAAAACCTCTTCGGGAGAAAAGCCGAACGCGAGGATGTCAACAAATTGCGTCAAAATCGCCGAAATCTCCTGATCCGACAGAGAAGGAAAGCGGGCGGCAAGAAGACTTTTGAGTCGCATTCGGTCTCGATTTGCCAAAACAATCGCGGCGGCCTCGGCCCAATCCACGCCGCTTTCGAGCAAAAACCTCACAACGGTCTCTTCCTCGCGGTTGAGGTTTTGCACGATGCGCAGGACGGTCTCAAATGATTGATTCATTGCAATGGACGCTCGCGTTGTGAAGTGCTGGCTGGGTGGGGTGAGATGCATTTCGAATAAATTAAGCAAGTTTAGTTCCCGAATGGCCTTTAGCGTGGGCAAATGCGGGAGCGGTTTTCAGAGAATTTGGGGCTGCGCAGCCGCTCGCCAACGCGCCGTCTGATCTCGTGGAGGGCCGAGGGGCGCCTCGCGCGGCGGCGGGTTTGCCGGAGCGCAAAAAAGGGCCGCCCGCAGGCGGCCCGAACCGCGGCGTTGCGCTCGCAGGCGCAGGGAGACACCGCGGTTGGACCCGCGGTCGAAAAAAATGTTGCGCAGGATCGTGGCCGGGCCGTGAAGACTGGACATGGCTGGCCGTCAGCGATCGGAGGCAGCCAAGGGGAGGGAGGGCGCGTGACGCCTTGAAGCAGGCTCTGCGGCTCTTTATGAAGCGCGCCCGTCGGCTTTGGCTTCAAGGCCTCGCTCAAGGCTAGGCCTGATTGTTTCTTCGAAAACGCGTTTTGGCGAAAAGCCAAAAGAGAGCTCGCCCTTGAAGCGAACAAGCGCGCGTTCGGCGTCGCGCTCCGAAAGTTGCGGAAATTGCGCATGAACCAGTTTTCGCAGCTTTTGCCCCCAAGCTCCGCTGCGAAAGGCCGATCCGCTCGCGGGCCTCTTTCAAACGGCGGCAAAAAATAGCAAGTTGGTTCATCGCGTCCTCATGGTGTGGAGGACTACGAGAATCGTGACGCGGAATGGCCCTGAATACTACGAAAATCGTAATGCTGATGACAATTGCCTTCGACAATGGCGATCGTTCGGCCTGCGACCGCTAAATTGTGCGATTGCAGTGGTTTTCGCGAAAGCGCGCGGAAGGCGTGCGCTTGCCGGAATGCGAGAGGGCAACTTTGCTAGTCGAAGCGGAGGCGGCGGTCGAGATGGCCGAACGTTCGCTTGCCAGATTAGGACAAGGATCAATGCCGCGCGAGACCTTGGTCTGCGGGGGCTGCCGCCAGGCGTTGTTTGAGGGCGCTCGGACGTCTCAATGCTCGATGAGCGCGCTTTTTGCCCGACGAGCGAACAGAAGAATCGGCGGCGCGGTGTCCGCCTGCCACGCGGTGCGGCCCTCAATATCGGTCACGCCTTCGATTCGCGCGCCGAGATGGGTAACATAGGCGTATGGCAACGCGGCGAGCGGCGAACCATTGGTCGCGTCCAAGATGTGGAAGCGGCCCAAATAGCGGCCTTTGGAGTTTTCCCCGAGCTCGTGAGCCACGTCCAAAGCGACGCATCCCGGGGGCTCGGCCGGAGCGGGCGTGGTTTCTTTGGCCGCGAGGGCGCGCAGCAAGGCCGCGCCGCAGGCAGTCTTGTCGCCTTCGAGCGCCGCCGGCTTGCCGCCGACGTTGATCGTCGGGTCGCCAATCTCCGTGATTGGAAAAACCCCACTGCACTGAGGGCAGTAAACCATGTCGCCAAAGCGCGCGATGGCGCGCGCGCCGAGAAGGTGTAGCGGCGAGCAACGCAGGACTTTGCCTTTGTGCGTTGTCGTGTCGCCCTCGCGGATGAGTCGGCGCATGTTCTCTCCTGGCTCGAAAAAGCGGCGCGCGACGCGCCGGACTCAGTGGGGCAAACCGGTTGGCGACGGGAGTCGGCCAGCTTATTTTCTTTGAAAACTATGACGGCCGCTTGGCTCATAATCGAGGGCGCGTTCGAATCGGGTTTGGCTTCGAACGCGCAACGACCCGGGGAAGGAAAGCAATGACGCAGACGCAGTTTCGATGCCTGGCGAGGCGAAGGGCATGACGAAGGCGCGGGGCAAGCCGAAGCCGAACTTGGTCAAGCGCTCGCGGCAGGACGCCAGGTTGTATTTGCCGCTCGATGTCGCGACCGTCAACCACATTTCCCTGCGGTTCCGGGCGGCGTTGGAAATGGCGCGCAGCGGGCGAGCGGACCGATCGACGGCGCACTGCCTCGCGCACGCAACACTTCTCGCGAGCTTCGTCGCCGAGGCGGGGCACGGTAAATTGGCGCCGGAAACGCTAGCGGCGGCCGAGCGGGGTCTTGGCGAGCTGCTCAGAAACGGAGCAGAAACAGGCGCCCACGATTTCGCGCCCGAGCTGATCGAGCTAGTCACGGCGGTCGTCAACGAGCACGACCGCCAGTTGCGCGAAGTCCGGATGGGCGTGATCGTAGAAGCGACGGATAGGCTTGACCGGCGAATCGCTGCCACGCGGTCAAACGGCGAGTTGTTTCGGCTGGACTAGGCTGCCTTGGCGCGGTTGCACCCGGAAGGCAGTTGGACCGCGCGCGCCGGAGTGGCTATTCCAGAATCGCGTCGGGCTGCCCCAGCCACGGAAGCGGCCGCGGCGCGATCACGTAGACGAGCGCAGAGGCGTCCGGCTCGAGCGGCGGCTCGCTCCAACAGAAGCCGAATTGCATGACGCCGCGCTCGGGAACCGTGAATACGCGTGCCGCCTGTTGAAACGCGCCCGACCAGCCCCGTTGCGGGCCGTCTCGCAGGCGTCCTCGAACTCGCTTTCAAGCTGTTCGGCGGCGAAATCGGCGCCGGCTTTTTCGTAATCTTTTGTCCAGTCGGAAAAAAGGCGCATCGAGTTCACTTCGTTGTCGAACTCAGTCTCGATCGCGTAGGCGTGCCACGTCATTCGTGTTTCCTTTGTGATTGGCGGTTGGCAATGGGCGCTCGACGCCGGAGCGGACGCGCGAGCGGCGCGAATTTAAGGTTGCCCCGGGATCTTCCAGTTGCTGGACAACGTCCGGCTCGATTCATCGGTTTGCGGGACCAGGCGAAACGTGGGCGGAGCGCGTTCTCAGCCCAGCGGCGAAGGCCTGAGCGATTCATGATCCAGATCTGCCGCCGAACTCGTCAGACGGCGAGCCCGATCGCGGTCAGCTAGTCGGCGTCTCGCCAGTGTGCGGGGTTCTCCACGCGAGGATTTGACGCGACGGCCACTACCGGATTGTAGCCGAGCGTGCGCGCGGCCTGCACCGCCTGCTGCTGAGTCGCGAAGGTTTCCGCCGTCACTGCCCAGAGGTTTTCGCGAACAAGCGCATAACCGAAGATTTCTCCGGCAACTTCGCCTTGGATCGGGATCACGTAAATTCTTTCAACGTCGATGGGTTGCACGGTTCCTCGGGGGCGGGTTGCCATGCCATCATGGGGGTGAGCTGAAAAAAGTGCGCTGCTGATATATTAATCGGTATATTTTACCTTAATAAATTGATGCCAGATTCCGGCATTTTTGCACAGTGCGCAGAAATCGCGCATTCTCCGATTCTCGGTGATATTCGGCTGAAAAGTCAGGTTGACGCTCCTGATTTCTTTCGTCCATTGGTTTTTGCCGCACGAAAAGTCTTCGTTTTCAGCAGTAGCGGATCGATTTCAATTTTTGCCAGGGCGACTTTATAGCCAAGCGTTTGCAGCGAAAGGGCTGCGTTCTTAAGGGATATTTTGGAGAAGAAGGGCAATTCGACAGGTAAATTCTTGCTTGTTGCGATTGCGTAGACAACGCGAAATTCGCGCGAGTTGGGGATCGCCGCGAGTTCGGCGAGCCTGATGCTCTTGGGCAATTTTCCGTTGAGCTTTTTCCTAAACTCCTCATGCTTCACGAAGGCTTCGCCTGAGACGAGGCCTTGGGCGAAAAGATGGCTCAGCGTGGCGGAGCTCCGGTAATACTTGACGTGAATGAGGTCTTTTCCGTTGCGGACGAGGTCGCAAAATTCAATCTTGTCGAATGGGCCTCCGACGGCGATGTTTTGCTTGTCCATCAGTTCAATTCCCGACACGCGCGTCGCGACCTCGGCGTTGTAATCACCCTCGTTGGCGTGGTTATAGAGGGGAAGCGTCTCAGCGTCGATCTCAATTTTTCTGAGAGACTGATCGACTTTTTTCATGAAATCACTTTCGACTGAATGCCAGTCGCCGTTGCGCAGAATGTAAACCTCCCCATACATATCCAATTCCGCGTAAAGGCACCTGTGCGCGCTCCACGAGTTGATGCTTACTCCGTTCGCGTCGTTCACGTGAACGCGATTCGTTTTTAGTGCCGCGAGGCAGAACGTTTCGTTCCGGTCAAGGATGTGCTGTGCGAGGGCGCTTAAACGCAAGGTCGAATGGACGGGCGATGTGGAGCGTTGGTCAAATGAATAACCCGCTTGACGTTCCCAGTCTACGATTTCCGGCTCGCCCATCCAGACCCGGGGATCGTCCGGATCATTTTTTAACGTCTCATCAAGCAAATCGTCCAACACTTGAATCAATGCCCGGTCTTTTATGCGATGAACGTTGTCCATCCAGGCGAACCGGTCTGGAAGCGGGCTGTTTCGTCGCGCAATCGCCTCACTCAAGATTTTGCGCAAATCATCCAGTGTAGCGACGGGGGTGATCGAGAGGGCGTCCCGGCCGGTCACGTGATCGCCGAACAGCGGGACTGACGACGCGCCTGTGACGGCGTGCACCATGTCCATCTCCCAGTCGGCGCGCAGATCGTATATGTCGGCGTCGCGCGGACTTTGGTTGCGGGTGTTGAGCCAGTTGTCGTCGTAGCTAGCTTTGTCCAGGCTGCGCAGTTTGTCGGGGTCTACCGAATTAAGAGTGACTCGCAGGCCAAAATCGCGCTCGACGTGATCCTGGTTGACGAGGTGGTAGCCCATTCCAAAGGACAGCGCGAAGGTTTCGCCGAGGTCGCGCACGATCAGAAGGGCTCCCTCGGACCGATTGCCGGAAAAAAGGCCTTTCTCGATGTCTTGGCCATTCAGCAGAAAAGTGGTCCAACCAGGCGGCGCGAGCGGCGGCGGGATTTTAACGTAGAGCGTCGCCTGCCCGTGCGCGATTTTAAGCGGAACAGGCTCTTTGGCCATGTCCGTCTTGACAATCAGTTCGTCGCGAATCGACTCGCCGACAATTCGATAAATCGTCAGCCGTTCCTTTCTCTGCTTGCGCTCTTTTTTCGACACGCGTTTCCCCGCCTCACAGACGCCAGTTTGTATGCGATTTAAATAAAATGTTTGGTTTATTTTCAAGTTTCCGCCGTAGCGGGCAAATCCGTCAATTGCGCACCGGTCGCGTCGTCGCTGAAATGAGACGTCATATTGGGGGCCGCTGAAATAACGACACAATATGTAGACGCGCCGGGTAAGTTTTCTCTCGGAAGAGCGACGTTTAATGATTGGGGCGTCGCCGAGCGGCGAAAATTGCAGGCAGGATTCTTCTACGGAAGCGGCGGTCGTTTTGTGAGTCGGTGCGGATGCGGATATGGTATCGCAATCCAGTTTGGTTGTCGCCGCGACGATGGGTGTGTTTCTGATGAAAGAACCGTAATGACTGGTGCCCCCTGTGGACTGCCTTTTCCTGGAAACTCGTTGACTTAAAAAGTCAGGGGAGAACGAGTTCTCCCGCCGTCTATATCGTCAAGAGATGGGGTGTGCCAGCGTCGGAGTTAAGCCGTTCGCCAGTGGTCAGGATTTCCCTTGTCTGTGGCTCGGACCCGAGCAACCAGGGGTTTATGCCCCATGGATTTTGCCGCTTCGATTGGCGACTCCTGCGTCACGTAGGTGGTGTTGGTCACACGCCGGTTGTCCTGATATTTTCTCCTAGGGCGCGCCGCAGCAGGTAGCACCATGGCGTAGAGATTGGTCGCTACCGGCTGGAGTGCCTGACGCCGCGCGAAAGCGAGCAGATGCGATGCAAGCCTGGCACCACGGTCCACTGCGTCAAGCGCGGCCAGCAGCCGCTCCGTGAACCAGTCGTCCTGCCGGCAACGAAGTTGCAACAATTCGAGATTGCCTCGTAGGACCTGCAGGACGTTGTTGAAGTCATGGGCGACCCCGCCAGTGAGCTTCCCGACGGCGTCCATTTTCTGCGACTGGAACAACGCGGCACGCGTCTGCTCGATCAGCGCATCTGCCGCGCGTTTCTCCGTAATGTCCCGGGTTATCTTGGCGAAACCGATCAACCCCCGTTCGTCGTCGTGAATGGCGTCGACTATCACGTGAGCCCAGAACCTGGAGCTGTCACGCCTGACCCGCCATCCTTCTGATTCGAAGCGTCCTTCGCGCGCGGCGATGTCGAGCGCACGTTGCGGCAGGCCCGCCTGCGCATCGGCCGGTGTATAGAAAGAAGCGCGGGAAGTGCGAGCCGATGATTTCGTACGCCGAATAGCCCTTGATACGGCTCGCGCCAAGATTCCAGCTGGTTATCAGCCTTCCTGGTGAGAGCATGAAAATCGAGTAATCGGTGACCCCCTCCACGAGGAGTCTGAAGCTACGCTCGCTCTCAACGGCTGCGTCGTGCGCGCGGCGCCTGTCGCTGACATCACGCACGACCTGCACAAAGCCCAGCAGCGTTGCGCCCGTGTTCACTGCCATCGTAACAACATCGGCCCAGAAGAGCGTGGCGTCATGCCGTCTGTGCCAGCTTTCCGTTTCATGGCTTTCTGTTGCCTGAAGTTCATCCTGGTCGCGCGCTATTGACTGGGCACAGTCGTCATCAGCGGTCGCGAGGAAGGACCAGTGACGGCCGACCGCTTCAGCCGGTGAATGGCCGTAGATTTTCTGTGCACCGGGATTCTAGGTGAGAATCTCTCCGCTGGGACTCAACGCGAAAAGGGCATGACCGGTTGTGCGGCTGATCCAGAGTTCCGCCCAGTGATCGGGCAGTGCGGATGGGAAAGCGTTGGCGTCTGACATGGTCTCTTGATTGGCGAAACGATGGTTCCTTCCATGGTTGCATCTCCCGTGTGAGCCAGCCGGCACCTCGGCCGGCGGTGAACGGCTCATCTGGCCTGATGCTTGCTAACTGCACATCAACCTGACCTCTCATCCTCTTTTGCCCGGTACGTTTCATGTGGCAACCGTTTTAATCGGGGACGATGAACCCGCTATCGCCACCGCACTTGGCATGGCCCTCGGTTATTCCGGTTCGAGACAATGACGGCCGGAAATGGCGCGCAGGCGCTGGAGCGTCTCAAGGAGGTAAAACCGCAGGTTATTGTTTCCGACTGGAGGATGTCGAGGATGAGTGGACAGCAATTATTGCGCCACTTCAAAAGGGATGACAGCCTGAGGGCTATTCCGGTGCTCGTGATGAGCGTGATACCGCTGGACGCGGGCTTTCCGGTTGCCGGCTTCCTTCAGAAGCCGTTCCGCGTGCATTCACTGCTGGATCTCATCGCACAGGTAGTTCGAGGCAGTGTCCGGTAAAATACGCAGGTGGCGGCAGACCCTTTATCGTTGTCACATTTACACGGCCAGCAGAATTTATTACAGAGCCTGACTGTCTGCAAAGCGCCTGGGGGGGATATGCAGGAACGAACCGATGGATCTGACGAAGAAGAGCGACTGACTGCGCTTGCTCAGTACGGGATTACAGATGTGTTAGAGGAGCCGGCGTTCGACCGTCTCGTGCAGCTTGCTGCCAGCATTTTTAATGTTCCGGTGGTGCTGGTCTCGCTGGTTGAAGCGGAACGCCAGTTCTTCGCAGCAGGCCGGGGGCTCGATGTCTGCGAAACCTCACGGGACATCTCGTTCTGCGCTCACGCAATACGGCAGCCCGGGGTCACCGTCATACCCGATGCGCGAGATGACGTCCGTTTTAGGGCCAATCCTCTCGTCACGGGTGAGCCGCATATCCGCTTTTACGCCGGGGCGCCTCTGCGGACGGCGGCAGGACTGGCGCTTGGCACGCTCTGCCTGATCGACCGCGTCCCTCGCAGCGGATTCAGCGAACCGGATTGCCGGAATCTGCAGGACCTTGCTGCTCTCGTCCTTGACCGGCTTGAGCTGCGACGCCTCGAACTGGCGCGCCAGGCCAGCCAGATCCGTTTCGAAAATATCGCCGCGACATCTCCCGATGCCATCATCTGCGTCGATGATGCGGGGCGGGTCACCTTCTGGAACGCTGCCGCCGCCCAGCTCCTTGGCTATCCGGCTGCCCGGATTCTTGGACGCAGTATCAATGTGGTGGCGCCGGAACATTTTTCCGACCGCCTCAGGTACCTTGCGACTCAAGACGACGCCCTCACGAGCGGACGCACAATCGAGATCGTGGTCACTCACGCCAGTGGGCGTGTGATCCCGGTGGAACTCTCGGGATCGATGTGGCGCGACCACGGTCGGCCAAGTTTCGGCGCCATCCTGCGGGATATCACCGGGCGCAGGAGCAACGAGGAGCGGCTGTTCCGGCTTGCGCACATTGACTCTCTCACCGACCTCCCGAACCGCACCATGCTGAGAACTCGTCTCGAGCAGGCGCTTGCGCAGGAACAGCATGTTTGCGTAATCATGGTCGATCTGGATGGCTTCAAGGACGTCAACGATAGTCTCGGTCATTCCGGCGGAGATGCGGTTCTCTCGGTCGTTGCCGGCCGGCTGCAGGAGTGTGTGCGGCCAGGCGATACGGTGGCCCGTATGGGCGGTGATGAATTTGCTCTTCTGCTACCCGGGCTGGGAGACGCAGCGGCGGCGACGGAAATCGCCGATAGCGTTATCGCGTCGGTGTCAAAGTTGCTGACCGTCGAGGGGCAAACAATCAACATCGGCGCGAGCGCCGGCATTGCGCTCTTTCCCCAGCACGGCGTGACTGCGCGCGAGTTACTGGGGAGCGCCGATCTGGCGCTCTATCAGGCCAAGGCGGAAGGTCGGAACTGCCACCGCTTCTTCACTGCGCCGCTTAGAGAGGCCGCCGCCTCGAAGCGGGCGTTTCAGGGCGAACTGACCCGGGCATTTCGTGAAAGTGAATTTGTGCTGTTCTATCAGCCTCAGGTATCCCTGAATGATGGGTCTTTGCTTGGAACCGAGGCCCTTCTTCGATGGCGCCATCCGGAGAAGGGGTTACTCACGCCGGGGGCCTTCCTGCCCGCGTTGGAAGCGGGGCTTCTCGCGCCCCAACTGGGCGACTGGATCGTGCGAACAGCCTGCAGGCAGACCGCGATTTGGCGTGAACGTTATGGCGTCCCGCTGCAGGTCGGGGTCAACCTGTTCGGTGCCCAGTTCCGCACGGGCGATCTCGCAAAGAAGGTTCGTGACGCCCTCGACGCTTCGGGACTCTCGCCGTCCTGCCTCGAACTCGAAATTACCGAGAATATCCTACTGCGCCATGACGAGCAGATGATTGCACCGCTCAGAGAACTGCACTCAATGGGCGTGGGCATCGCATTCGACGATTACGGGACGGGCTATGCCTCCCTGAGCATGCTGAAACGGTATCCGCTTACCCGCCTGAAAATCGACCAGAGTTTTGTCAGGGCGATGCTCGATTCGCCTCCGGACGCCGCCATTATCCGCGCAATCCTTCACCTCGGGCACAGCTTTGCTCTGGATGTCATAGCAGAAGGCGTGGAAACCTGGGATCAGGCCGAGCGCCTGCGCAAGAAGGGGTGTGAAGTCGCCCAGGGCTATCTGTACAGTCCTGCGCTTGCCCCCCACGATCTGGACAGGCGGATACAAAGGAAAGGCGACCAGCTCTTTCTTGATGCGGTTCGCGATGTCCGACCAGCCCTAGTCTCCTGAGTGAGGGCAAGGCAGAACATCTCCATCGAATCACCTCTGGTCCGCATAAAAGACTGGTAGAAGGATCCGGAAGGTCATTCCGTGCGTGGCTCCGGAGGTCACCTCAACAGTCGCGTCGAGCAACTCCGCCAGCCGTTTTACAATCGACAGGCCGATTCCTTCGCCAGCCCGCTGATGGCGGGAATGTCTGCGCCGCGATGACAGGTTCCGGGTCGATGGCGATTCGGAGCCTTCCGGACCAGAAGCCTCTCCTGTGTCAACGCTATCGGAGATTTCCGTCGCCTGCTGTAACGCGTCGGTGATGGGGGCGGACGGGCCCGCCTGGAAGCCCGGCCGGTGTCATGGACGGCCAGAACCCAACGGTTCCCTTCGTCGGAAAGGCTGTTCCAGCTCACGTCAACGCCACCTTCGTCCGTGTACTTGAGCGCGTTGAGAGTCAGATTCTATGCGATGCGGGTCACCTTGGCCGCGTCTCACGAGACCTCAAGGTTCGCCGGTCGTTATACCGCAAATACAGGTTCCGCGAACCTGCGTGAGCCTGCTGGACGGTGACAATCATGTTGGCCGGTGTAGCGGCGAAGGTTTTGGCCGGTGATGTGGAGTCAAAGGCGGCGTAGCCGCCGAAGGCGACGCATCACTGGCGGCGCCGAGTCTGCCTGACGCTTTTCCATGTTCGTTACTGGCATCCAATTTTCGTTGCCTTGCGCCCGACGGCGTCGTATACGTCACCTTCCACCACCAGTCGTAAGCTGTGACGCGCACGCTCAGCGCGGCGGCTCGCGGCGGCGCGCGGCGGATCCGCGACCGCGGCGAGCACGCGCAGCATTGCCACGAGCGCGCCGAGCAGCAGCACCGTCGAAATCGCCGTGCCGATGGCGACGATGCGGTGGGCGTCGCGGTCCCCGGTGTTGTCGACGACGGCGTGTTCGCCAGTCCGAGCCCGCGCGACGCGCGAACCCGGTCTGCGCATCGCTAGCACGAGCAAGACGGCAATCGCGATGCAAACGCCCACGCACAGCGCCGCGAGCGCCCACCTGAGCAGCCGCACGGGCGCGGCGGCCGGCCCGGCGCTATGCAGAAAGTACGCGAGCGGCATCGACGATCTCCTGACGGCACGCGCCGCTTCGCACAAAGCGCGCAGAACCCATGCCCGCCGGGGGCGCGCGAGCGTTGTCGTACCGTGATGTCGATTGCACAAAGGGCGTCGGCGCACCCCGGCCGGGCCGGTTAGACACACGGCCGGCGGCCCGACAAACTCATAGGGGAGCGCTCGCGCGCACGATGGACGCGCTTGTCCACTGGCCGCGCGGGCGACCCGTCCCACCGAAGCGGCATCGTCGAGCGCGCGCCAACCGCTCGCGCCCGACGGGCCGTAATTCGGTGCAACCGGCATAGCGCGCTTCGTCGTTGTCCAGCTAAAGGCGGCCGTTGGTCAGCGTGACGGCCGAACACCTGAGGGAAGTTCGCCAAGCCTCCTCGAGAGATCGGCGTCGAGGGGTTAGCCTTGTTGTTGGCGATCTTGCTCGTTCAGGCGCGAAACTTGCGCACCTTACCTCCCGCGGCGGACGCGGGCCATCCCGGCTGGTCGCAAGATCAGGACGCGAACGATAGAGGCTCCGATGAAATTTGCCGGTCCTGCTGACTGGGAACGATTGCTCGTCGCGCAAGTTTCCGAGTATGCGATTTTTCGCCTCACGGACGCTGGAATCGTATCGAGCTGGAACCCCGGCGCCGAACGCATCAAGGGATATGCCGCTGCGGAGATCATAGGTTAGCACTTTTCCATTTTTTATCCTGCTGAGGATCGCGAGGCCGGGGTCCCCGATGCCCTGTTGCAGACGGCGCGAGAACATGGGCACTGTGAAACAGAAGGATGGAGGCTCCGCAGGGACGGATCGCGCTTCTGGGCGAGCGTTGTGATCACACCTCTGTCATCCGCCGAATGCGGGGACGGCGGATTCGCCAAAATCGTAAGAGACGTTACGGATAAGCGTCAGGCGCACGAAGCGGTGCTTGAAAGCGAACGAAAGTTCAGGCTTCTCGTGCAAGGCGTAACCGACTATGCGCTCTTCATGCTCTCGCCGGATGGAATCGTTACGAACTGGAATGCTGGTGCGGCGCGGATCAAGGGATACGAGGCAAACCAGATCATTGGCGAACATTTTCGGAAATTCTATACACCCGAGGACGCGGCACAGGGGTTGCCTGAGCGAGGCCTGCGGACGGCGGCCACGGAGGGACGTTTCGAGACAGAAGGTTGGCGAGTGCGAAAAGACGGAACGCGCTTTTGGGCCAACGTGATTATCGACGCAATACGGGACGAGCAAGGCGAACTCTTGGGTTTTGCAAAAATTACCCGGGACGTGACAGAGCGCAAGGTGGCGCAGGAGCAACTCGATAATGCGCGTTCAGCGCTTTTACAAGCGCAGAAAATGGAGGCAATCGGAAAGCTGACGGGCGGCGTTGCGCACGACTTCAACAATGTCCTTCAGGTCCTCCGCGGTAACCTGGAGTTACTTGAGCGGCGGCATGGGCGTGACCGGTGGACCAGCGAGCGCCTCGGCAAGGCCGTGGATGCGGTCGAGCAGGGCGCCAATCTTGCATCCCAGCTTCTCGCGTTCGGGCGACGGCAGGCTCTGCAACCCTCAGTCGTGAATCTGGCGACAATGCTGCGCCACATGGACGATCTGCTGCGTCGTGCTCTTGGAGAGTTGATCCATGTGGAAACGATAGTGGCGGGTGGTCTGTGGAATACGCTGGTTGATCCGAATCACCTGGAAAATGTCGTGCTCAACCTCGCCATCAATAGCCGCGACGCAATGCCAGCAGGTGGGAAGCTTACGCTGGAATTGTCCAATGCCTTCCTCGATAGCCACTATACGGCGCTTCCGCAAGACGTCCCGGAAGGACAATATGTATTGCTGGCCATCACCGACAGCGGAACAGGAATGGAACGCGAAGTACTCGAGCGGGCTTTTGAGCCATATTTCAGTACTAAAGCGGAAGGTGAGGGGACGGGGCTAGGGCTGAGCATGGCATATGGCTTCGTCAAACAGTCTGGCGGTCACATGAGGATATACAGCGAACCCGGACATGGAACGACGGTCAAGATTTACCTTCAGCGCTCCGTGGGCGAGGTCGTTGATTCTGAAACGTCTCATTCGCGCGCCGTTACCGGTGGCTCAGAAACGATCCTCGTGGTTGAGGACGATCGCAGGGTTCAGTCGACAGTTATAGAGCTGCTGACCGGCCTTGGTTACACGGTGCTCAAGGCCGATGACGCACAGAGCGCGATGGTCATCGTGAGAAGTGGTGTCAGGATTGATCTGCTTTTCTCCGATGTTGTCATGCCTGGACCTCTGCGCAGCGTCGAGATGGCGCGGCTGGCCGCTCGTGCCATCGCAGACCTCAAGGTTCTTTTTACCTCCGGTTACACGCAGAATGCCATCGTTCATGGAGGCCGCCTGGATCCGGGTGTCCATTTGCTAAGCAAACCTTACAGTCGCGAGCAACTTGCTACCCGGATTCGTTGTCTCTTGGGTGCTTCCACCAGTGTTCTCGCCGCGGGGAGTGATAGCGATAACGGCGCAGCCCCCCATCCACATCAAACGCCTGTCATGGTGGTCGACGACAATGTTGGATCATGCGACGCGACAAGCGAACTGCTTCGTGAACTGGGCTACGAGGTGCTTCAGGAAAATAACGCACATTCCGCTTTGGTTGCACTGCGAGGAACATGTTGCCGAGTGCTTCTGACAGACATTGACCTGTCGGGGGAGTCAGGAATCGAACTCGCTCGAAGCGCGCTGGAGGTGAACCCTGCTCTGCGAATAATCCTTGCCTCAGGCGTGCAGCCGCACCTATCCGCGTGTGGTTTCGCACACGTGTTTCTACAAAAACCATTCTCTTTGCAAAATTTGAGAGCTGCACTCGATCAGGTCGCGGGAAACACGTAGCTTTGCCGCGACTAGGTCGTGAGTCTGGAGCGCATCATGGTGTCATCTAGAGTTGTCGGAATGCGTAAAGCTGGATTGGACAACGCTGCCCGATCAGCACAAATCTCGTCCCGGAAAGTGATTGTGCACGACTGTAAGCCGCGCGTCCTTGTGGTCGACGACCTTGCCGCTGCGCGCCAGGCGATAGTCGCTCTCCTCGCATTAGAGGGATTCGATGTGAGGGCCGCCGCCTCGGGTCCCGAGGCGGTAGATCTCGTACGTGAATGGCCCCCACATGTCGTCGTGCTCGACGTCACCATGCCAGAGCATGATGGCTTTGCCGTCGCAGCTGTCCTTCGCGGGCTCCGTCCAACGGCGGAAGCTGTAATCGTCGCGACCACTGGCTATGACATTGACGAGTTAAAGGCAAAGGGGCCGCTCGAGAACTTTGACGCGTTATTTCTGAAGGGCGAGGACGGCGCTCTGCTAACGATGCTTATCCGGGCGGCAATAGTTCAAAAGGGCGAAGCGGCGTAGCTCCGGCCCAGGATTTGAACTGCGACTTAGGAACGGCGTCGTGTTGTAAGCGTCTGAAGGCGGTTTTCTAGCTCCGTGCCCACGTTGGACCTTTCAAGTCGACCGAGAAAAATAGAGTCGGGCACGTCCCATGCGAAAAGGAGCCACTTACCATATCCGGAGGTCCATCATGGCGACAAAAACCGCTCAGCAAAAGGGTACCCGTGCTCCTGCGAATTTGACTACCCCAACGGACCTTGGGGACGATGCGCGAAAAGAAGTATCCGCCGGTTTGACGAAGTTGCTCGCTGATGTGTTCGCACTATTCGTCAAGACGAAGAACTTTCATTGGCACGTTAGCGGGCCGCACTTCCGGGATTATCATCTCCTGCTCGACGATCAGGCGTCGCTGGTTTTTGCGATGATCGATCCCGTAGCCGAGCGTGCAAGAAAATTAGGTGGCACGACGATTCGCTCGATCGGCGAGATCGCATCCCTCAAGCGCTTGTCCGATAATGATGAAAAGTTCGTCGCACCCGAAGCAATGCTCGACGAGCTACGTAAGGATAACGAAGCATTGGTTCAATACATGCGACAGCTTCACCAGATTTGCGACGATAAAGAAGATGTAGCTACCGCGAGCTTGATAGAAAACTGGATCGATCAAACTGAAGAGCGTGTCTGGTTCCTGTTCGAAACAACCCGCCACAGCGGCCGTTGAAGAGTGGGACGGCAGCGCACCGTCATCTGCCGCGACGCTTTTTCGAAACGAACGATCGACAGGAGAATTTAGGATGCATTCGATTGATCCAGTCTGCCTTGCGGAGATTCGCGGGCGCGTCGCACGGTTTCTGCTCAACCCAGAAGGTGAAATCGACGGATTCATTTTAGTTAATCGGCGCGCGCGGCAGGTTCATGTGCCGCCCCACTTGGGGCGCAAATTGACCCGTCGCGTCGCGGTGGGTGATAGCGTCAGCGTAAGGGGCGTGAAACCCCGAGATGTTGAAGTGATTGACATGGTCCTTATAACCTCGAAGGGAGGTCGGCAGCTCGTCGATGATGGGCCACAATGGAATTTAGTCCGGCACCAGAGCGTAAAAAGAAGGGAGGGTGAAACGTCAGGAGAAATCGCACTACTTCTTTATGGACCCAAAGGCGAATTACGCGGTGCGTTGTTGGACAACGGCGTATCTTTAAGGATGCCGCATGAGGTCGCGGAGAATCTGGGCGCGTATCTTGAGATTGGGAAGTGGGTCCAGGCTTGGGGCCATGCGGTGAATTCGAGATTTGGACAAACGTTGGACGTGACTGAAATCGCGCAATTGATTGACCTTTAATCAAGGGGGCCGGCCTTGTCGAGACGGTGCCCACGACATGAAGTTAGAGATGTGTTGCCAATGCCTTGGGAAGCGCCCCGAGAGACGGTTTTACCTGTGTAGAGGAAACCGGCCCCCGGTGTCCTGCGAAAAGCTTCTATACGTCGACCGGGTTGTTGCCTTCCGACAAGCCCGCATCCCGCGCAGCCAGAGTCGTGCCACTAGACCAATAGGGTCTGCGGCCGTAGTAGTCGTGAAGCCGCGTGCCCCAGGTTGTATCGGCCATGGACGGCCAATGGTCCTTGTCGAAACCGGGGTCATCCTTGATGCGTTGGGCGGTGATGTCTACACGAAAACACTTTTCCGCGGTGTCCAACGTCAACGCGTTCCAGGGAATCGCGTGGAGCGTGTTGCCCATTCCTAGAAAACCGCCTTCGGAAAGGACAGCGTAGGCTATACGCCCGCCGCGGACGTCAAGCATGATGTTCGAGATTTTTCCGACATGCTCTCCGTCCGACGTGATGACCTTGTTACCGTCGAGCGTCGCTGCGTCCATGACTTCCGGCCCCGGCCCGTCGCCCGCGCCGCCGCCGACAATTTGCGCGCCGGTCCGTCCTGATTGGGGATCTAACGTGGTCATTTTGAACTCCTCAGTTCATGTTGAGACAATCCCCTAGTGCATATAGCGTGCCGCCCAGGAATTCTCGCTGCCGCTTTGGCGAGAATGCAAAGAAAGCGTTCATTCGCCCTCGCAGGACCGGTGTTGATGGGATGACTCGGTTTTGAGGATCAGGGTGACGTCACCGTTCCGCTCTAGTAGCGCGGAATCCACTCTATCGAGCGAGTCTATGTGGAGTTTGGCACGAACCGCCTCGCTTACGTCTTTCCGCGTGATGAGCGCGGCGGACATCTGCGCATCATCGAATTTTCCGTCGTGATAAATCGTTCTGTGCGCTCCGCCAACGAGCTTGTCAATGCTCGCCGAACGGACACAGAGCCAACCGAGAGCCCGGTGCATGAGGACGAGCACCAGTGACGCGGCCAATGTCGGAATCCCGGGCGATGCGCCAACGATAAAGCGGCTGAGCGTCGCCCCCAGCAATATTGCGACAACATAGTCGAATGACGAACGCTGTCCAAAGGAGCGTCGACCGGAAATCCGAATCAGAAGCAGTGTGCAGAGAAACGTCGCCGCGCCGCGAAACGACATTTGCAATGCATTCAAGTCCTTCCCTTCGCCGAACAGGTCAATCAGCAGGTTCATTTTGCTTTCCCTCCCTTGCCCCCCAGGTATCCGGGCATGCCGACAGCCAGCCTGCTCCTCGACAGCTTTAGCGCTTTCTTCACCATCGCATCAAACCTGGTCTCGGGACAGGTAAGCGGCAAAATGGAACGAAACAGGTCCGCCCAGCGAAATTCGGCGAGTGGGACCTGCGTGCGCTCGAACCCTCCGGCGTCTCTCACGAATGCGGCAAGGCTACGATATTCATCGTCGACCAGATCGTTCACGTGACGGGGAAGCGACAGGAAGGAAATTCGTCTTCCCTCTCTGTCGAACGGATGCACCCAGCTATGCTCTTCCAGCCTCAGCCAGAACTGTGCTGGAGAAAGGGTCGAAAGGTCGGCTACAAGCACGCATGGCACGGCGTCAATCTTGATCCGATTGAGGGCCGCCGCTACGTGGTGGTGATCGATGGCGAAGGGAACCTGGGCGGGGCCAAGAACGATCGGTATTGGTTTCTCAGCGATGGCCATCTTCAGTTCATGGCGCGACATCGAACGGTATTGGGCTGCCTTCTGCTCGACCTCGCGGAGACCGTGTGTCGCCTGCGTTGGGCGAAGCTCGTCGATTGATACGTTCTTCATCGTCTGAACCCTCAAAGGGCGACGTGCGGTGCAACATCTCTGGCGGCTGGAACCGAGTCGGCGTCAGCATCGCAATTCGTACTATGTCTTTTCAAGAGCTCCCCGCAAAAAGTGAACCTGAAACAGGAGGTGGGAGTTGGTTGCGGGACTGACGTTTGCTCAAGGAGGGGATCAAAATTGATCGAACTAAGTTTCCGATTTGCCGGCTCCGATCTCGAATCTCGAAGGAACGCGCCGACAGACGGCGAATCGTCTAAAGCGCTTTATCGAGGTGCGCGCTATGAAAAAAATATGTTTATAGTCGATACCCCACTGGTACGCAAAGGCCAAATGCAGCACGGCCTATCGCGACTGGCGTACCGAGAGCGCTTTATGACGCGCTACGCCGATCCCGCCTTCCGCGCCGAGGATGACGCCTTGCGGCGGCTTGAACGGATCGCATGGCAGGCATATAGCGAGGGGCTAAGTCTCCGGAGACAGAGCCTGCGGGCAGAGGTTACGCTGATCCGGACTATGCGCTGTCAGCAGAATGGCGGGCTGCGCGTCAGCGGATCGAGGCTGCGCAGGCGCGACAGTGTTCAAAAGAGGCACCCTCGCGAGTTCTAATCGTGAATGCTTCGCCTCGTAACGATTACGCCTGTCCCGGCGAGATGTCGAAGAGCTTTCGTCTCGTGCAGATATGCCAGGCGGAACTTGCCGTAGCGACGATTGAGTCCGATTTGCTAGACTTATCCCGACTGGGCGCCGAACCAGATCTTCATATTCACCCTTGCAAGGGTTGCGTGTCGACGGCAATGCCGCTTTGCCACTGGCCGTGCAGCTGCTATCCAAATCACTCTCTTGGACAAGTAAACGACTGGATGGCCGAGATCTACGAGCGCTTTGCGGGTTGCCACGGTGCCATCTTCATTACGCCGGTCCACTGGTATCAGGTCACGAGCCCACTCAAACTGATGATGGATCGCCTCGTATGCGCGGATGGCGGCAACCCGGATCCCACGACGACGCACGGCAAACACGCGGACGAAGCCAAGGCGCTCGAGATTGCGGGGTGGGACTTCCCGAAGCATCTCGCTGGACGGACCTATGGCATGGTGGTGCACGGTGACGTTGCTGGCATTGAGGGCACTCGTCGAGCGTGGCGGACTGGCTCGACTGGATGGGATGGATCGATGCTGGTGCATCGGCACGAATTGACCGTATGATCGGTTACTACGAGCCTTACGCGACTTCGCACGACACGCTTGACTCCGATTGCGTTTTGCAGGAGGAGGTGGCCAATGTCGCCCGCGCAGTCGCAAACGCCGTGGGGGCGTTGCGGGAAGGGAGGCTGCATCGCGCAGACGAAGGTATTTCCCCGCCGCGCCCGAAATAAGCAAGATGAGCCCACGATCGGTTCCGCCCTCTTCGCTTTCCGACGCCGCAATGGAACGGGCGACGGACCGGCGTCAGTCTTGAGTGTGGTGGGCTGGTGCAGCAAATGAACTGTCTGAATTTTAGCTCAGCAGGGCATTGATCCAGGGTGCAAAAGCAACTGCCCGGCGCGTCGAATTCCGCCCCGGCGGTTAAGAGCGTGAGTGCCGTGTCGGTGCGAGAGCTCAGCATATCGACGTTTGCAGCCGGGTCTTCGCCCATCGCCAGCATCACCTCGGTTTCCTCCGTTCCTCGAAACCGTTGACGGCGAATATCCGGCGCAGCGCTTCCAGTCATTCGAGCTTATCAAAGCGCGTAAACCGAGGCTTCGCAAATCACTCGGGCAAACAGGACAGCGCTGATAACGCACGCATGCGCCCTTCTCCACAGGCCGATCTAGCGGCGGGGCGCGGCAGCGCCACGGCCGGGCACTAAAAATGCATTGAGGTCGCGACAGAGCTTTATCGGCTATCTGCTCATCATGCCAAGGAGTGGAAAATGATCGGCGTCGTGATACCTGCACATAACGAGGCGAGCTGGCTCGGGCGATGCCTGCTCGCCGCCGCGCTGGCCGCGCGGCACGTCGAGTTGATGGGCGAATCGGTCTGCATCGTCGTCGTGCTCGATAGCTGCACCGACGATTCGGCGTGCGTCACGCAAGCATTCGGGGCAACCGCGCTCACGGTGCAGGCGCGCAACGTAGGCATCGCCCGCGCGACGGGTGCGAGCCATCTGATCGCACTGGGCGCGCGCTGGCTGGCGACGACGGACGCCGATACATGCGTCGCGCCCGACTGGATCGTGGCGCAACTGGCCCTGCGCGCCGATGTGGTTTGCGGAGCGGTTGAGGTCGACGACTGGGGCGCGCATCCACCGTGCGTGCGCGAAACGTGGTCGACGCATTATCGAAGCGTCGATGGACATCGCCATGTCCACGGAGCCAATCTTGGCGTGTGCGCGCGGGCGTATCAACGGGCGGGCGGATTTCCGCCGCTCGCGTGCGGCGAGGACGTGGCGCTCGTGGATCGGCTCACGGCGAACGGCGCGACGATTGCCTGGAGCGTTGCGCCGCGCGTGACGACGAGCGCGCGCACCGATTTCCGCATTCGCGGCGGCTTTGGCGATACCTTGTCGTCGTGGTCGACCGGCGTCGCCTGTGCTCCTGCAGACGTTACGTTGAACGGGATGCTGCAAGGAGAACATCATGAATAGCGCCGACGGATCGCTCTTTGTCGTCTCGCCTCATCTGGACGATGCGGTGTTCGGATGCGCCACGCTGCTGGCTGCGCAACCCGGCGCCACGGTCTGCACCGTATTCGCCGGGACGCCACGAGCGCCGCAGATTCAACCGTGGGATGAGGCGGCGGGTTTCAGCGATTCGTCCGAGGCGATGCGCGCCCGCACGCGAGAGGACGAACGCGCGCTCGCTCGCCTTGGCGCACGCGCGATTCGCCTGCCATTTCTCGACGGCCAGTATGGCGAACTGCCTTCTGTTCGCACTTTGGTGAGGGCTTTACTCGCGCGCTTTGAGCCGCGCGATCGATCCACGCTTGTGGTTCCGCTCGGGCTGAGGCACCCCGATCATCTGCGTGTAGCCGATGCATGGCTCGCACTGTTGCGAACGCGGGCCGTGCAGTCGTGCATCGTCTACGAAGATGCGATTCATCGTGCGGCGCCAGGCATCACGGCGACACGCCTCGACGAACTGGCGGCTGCGGGACTGCGTGTCGCCGCAGTCGATACGTCCTGGTATCCGCAGCGCGAAAGCGCGCGCGCACGGCGTGCGAAGCAGCTTGCCGTGCGGGCTTACGGCAGTCAGCTTCAGGCTTTTGGCGATGACGTACCCGCTGATCTGTCCGAACCGGAACGCTTCTGGCGCGTGGAGTCGCCGAGGCATCCGGGCGTGCCGCTTTCGCCTCGCGAGCGCTACGCCAGCGACTCTCTCGCGGCGACGCTCAGTTGATCGGCACACCAGACGTCGAGTGTGAAGTCCGCGTCGTCGATGTGCACGGCCTGCCGTAACGAAGCGGTGCGGGCATACCGATCGAACAGGCTGTGAACCGCGTAGCCGGTCATGAGGAAGTCGTCCGCATCGTGTCGCCAGTGACAGCACAGCAATGCGCCGTCATCATCGAGGGATGAACAAGCGAGTCGCGCGAGGGCGCAGCAACGCGCTTCGTCGAGATAGTACGCAAACTCGCTGATGACGATCAGATCGAAGCGACCTGCGGGCCAGTCCTGTGGCATGGCTCGCGTTTCGACTCTGGCAGTGGCGCGCTCTCCCAGTCGCTGACGTGCGAGCGCAACGGCATGCGGCGCGAAGTCGGCGCAAAGCAATGCGTCGCAGCGATCGGCAAGCAGCACGGAGAGTTCGCCGGTCGCACAGGCGGGTTCGAAACCGCGTCGATACGTCTCTCGCGGGAGCGCCGCCATCATCAGCGCACGCTTGCGCGCCTCGTACCAACTCGTGCGATAGCGCCACGGATCGGGATCGCACTCGAACGCTGCGTCGAATCGCGCGGCATCGTCCGCTCGCCGGGTGTGCATGCGGCCTCCTGTCGCCGTTATAGCTGCCAGTTCTCGCCCGTCCCGGAGAGCGCGACGCCCAGCGACGCGAGGTCGCGCTCGGCATGGCTCTGGCGCATGAACACAGCAAGGTCGGCCGTCATGTGCGCGAACCACGCGTCCTGGCAGAGCGGTCCGGCGCCCAAACCACGCGCGCATGCACGCAGGACGGTATCGCAGGCATCTTCGACGGCGGCGCGAACCCTCAATGCAGCGGCTGATCCGAAAGCGCGCGGGTCCGCGTCGATACATCGCGCCGATTCACGCAGTAATGCGCGCGCGGCGGCGAGTGCCGCGTCGGCTTCGCCGAGATGAGCGTGCAGATGCGGATCTTTGCGACGCGCGGCGACTTCGCGCAGGCGGACCGCGAGCGCCGCCGCCGCGCCGTACCAGCAGGCGGCGATACCTGCGCCGCCGTGCCAGAAACCGGGCCGTTCGAGGTAAGCGCGGGGCGGGCCGATGAGGACCGCGTCCGCGCCATCCATGTCGATCTCGACACTTTTCGTGGCCAGCATTCCCACCGCGTGCCACCCGCGCGTGCTGACGCGCAGATTGGGTTGCATCACGCGCAGCGCGGCGAGCCAGTCATTCCGCTCGTCATCGACACACGTCACGAGTGCGTGCGTGACGAAGGCCGCGCCGGAACACCACGGCTTCGTGCCCGAGAGCCGGACCTGCTGACCCTCTTTCCCGGTGACGCGCAGATCGTTGTGCGGCGCGCGCGCGGCCCACACGGCCCAGAGGTCCGGTGCTGCGTCTCCCGTCCGCGGCCGATGTGCGTCGAGTTCAGTCAGGATGGCGATCGCGTCGGCGTGCGCTTCGAAGATCTTCACCAGCGGCAGATCACGCGCGGCAACCGCGGCGAGAAAGCGCCAGCGCGCCAGCGTTTGACCGCCGCCGGGTTGCGGCAACGCGGGGCAGGCCTCGACAAGTCGATAGGCCGCCGAAGCCAGACCGACGGCATCGAGCGGAAACTCGATGCCGTGCAGGGCAGCGCCGTTTTCCGGTTCAGCGCGCTCCAGTGCATGCCAGACGTGGCCTTCGTGCATTCGCGCCTCCAGAACGTTGTCGAATCGGCTTATGTCGTACTTCGTGGCGTAGCGCCACTCCGCGCCATCGTCTGCACAGTCTCGCCGCATGAGGCGCGCGATGAAGATGCATCTGCGGTGCGCATTGGCAACGCGGTGCACCAGTTTCATTCCTGACGACGATGAGGTGCGGTAAGGGCTCTTAACGGCGACCGCGGTTTTTGCTGGCCCGAGCTCCTCAACGTCCGATGACCGCGCGCAAATTACGCGTAATCCATCCCGAAACGCCCGCTCGCGTGACGACGTGCACGACGCGCTTTGGCCCAACGATCAGCGAGCCCAGCATAATCGACCCTAACAGTGTCACCATCGGCGCATCCAGCAGGGCGCGACCGACATTGGAAACGGTCAGTGCCCGTTCCGAGCGCTGCGCCTTGCGGTTCCGCATGTCGCGCAGTTCGAGATTGGCCGCCAGTAACTTTGCGCGCGCGAGCGCCAGTCGTTCGAGGACAATCGCTTCCCGCTCGCGCCGCTGCTCGCTGAATTCATTCACTTCAGTGCCTCCTTGAGCGTTTCCAGATCGGCACGAAGCTCACGTTTTAGCACATCGAACGATTGCACCGGCCGCTGCGCACGATGCGCAAACCAGGCGACGAGGGAGACGGCGAACCAGCCGATGGCCACGCCCCAGACCACCGCGAGAAAATGCGGCGTGTTCCATGCGGTGGCCATCAGCGCGATGCAAAAGAACGAGAGGGTGAAGAGGCCGCTTACGGCGAGCGCCATCAACGCGATGAGTTCGCGGGTCAAACGCGCGCGTGTTTCTGCGAGCTCCACGGCGATCAGTTCGCCATATTCACCGACGCAGAGCAGCGCGAAGCGCGAGACATTGCGCCAGCTTTCCAGCTTTGAGTGAATTGACATGTTTCACCTCCTGCGTCTGCGCCGGTCGAACGTCGGTCGAACGTCAGTCGCGCACCGACGCCCAAAGCGCACCGGCCAGGAAGCCAATGGCGGCTGTCGCGCCGAGTACCAGCAGTGGGCTCTCCGAAACAGCGTCGCGCGCGACTTCCGCGGCGTCGGCCATCAATTGCTTCGACTCTCCGCACAGCGCCTTGGCGCTGCCTGAAATGCGCATGGCGGGATCGCCCAGCACGGCTCCCGCGGCGTCCTTCAGTTTGCCCGCTGCCTCGTCAACCACCCCTTCCGCTTTCGTCGTCATGGTGTTCTCCTCTTCGCGCACAGTTGCGCCATGTGATGGCTCAGATTCGGTAGGAGCAATAGGTGTGCCGCTCTGCGCGGAAAAGCTGCCGGGCAGGGAAAACGTGTAGAGAGGGGGCAAACGCCGGCGGTCTGACGGCTCACGTCTCGATGGAACGCAGATTGCGCTTGATGCACAGATGCACCGTTCCAGACGAGGCCTTTCATGGAAAAACCCCGACACGCCGGGCAGCGTGCCCGCGCCGGCTCGAAGCAGAATCTCCACGACTACCCCTATGCGTCAAGCGGATGGGGTTCGCTCGAGGCGGTGACGCGGATCCTCGTGCAGAAAAAGATGGTGTTGCGCGACGCGAGAATTCTGCCGCTCCAGAACAAGCCTGACGGTTTCATGTGTGTCAGTTGCTCGTGGGCGAAACCCGCCCATCCGCACGCCTTCGAGTTCTGCGAAAGCGGTGCGAAGGCGACGGGGCTCGCGGCAATGCCGTATGACATTCCGCGCGGGCGTCTCGTCGGACATGCGTGGCAGTGCGGACGCCGCAAGCGGTCGCTTTGAGCGATGGCGCGCATCAGGCCGTGGCGCTTACGCCCGCTAAGGCATGAAGACCGTCCGGCCCACGCGTGGGCGGCAAATGTGGGGGCGGGACTCGCCACTGTCGGCGCCGACAACGATCCGGGTGGCATCCTGACTTACTCGCTGGCGGGCGCGCAGTACGGCTTCGATCTCTTGTGGCTTTGCGTGCTGTCCGTGCCGTCGATGGTGGCGCTGCAATGGATCGCCAAGCGTTGGCGCGGTGACGGGCCGGGGACTGACGGAGAACATGCGGGAGCACTACGCGCGCTGGTTGTTCCTGCTCGCGGTCGCCCGGTTCCTGTTCGCCAACACGCTCAATATTGCAGCCGATGTGCTGGCAATGGGCGAGGCCGCGCAGTTGATTTTTAACGGCCCGGTTGGCTGGTTCGCGCTTGTGGTTGGTGGACTGTCGCTTGCGATGCAATGGTGCGTGCCTTACGCGCGTTATGCGCGCGTCGGAAAGTGACTTTGCGTCACCTTGTTCTGCTACGCGGGTACGCTGCTCGTGTCGGATGTGCCCTGGCGTGCGGCGCTCTGGGGTGCCTTCGTGCCGCACATTACCTGGTCGGAGCATTTTTTCGCCATGGTGCTGGCTGTGCTCGGAACGACCGTCAGCCCCTATCTGTTGTTTTCCCAGGCGGAGCAGGAAGTTGAGGCGCATCCGCGCGGGAGTGCGGCTGCCCAACCCGGCCGCGCGCCGTTGGCCGCCGACTCTGTGCAACTCCAAACGGCACGCCGCGAGACGCTGATTCGAACGATGCTGTCCAACGTCTTCGGCGCGCTGATTCTCGGTGCCGCGGCGGTGACGTTGCATGTACAGCACGTATCCCTCGCCGTGTCGCGCGACGCGGCGCAAAGCATTGCGCCGGTAGCGCACGGCTACGCTACGCAAATCCTCGGCATCGCGCTGCTCGGTACGGCGATGCTCGCGCTGCCGCCGCTGGCCGGTTCGGTGGCGCACGCGGCGGCAAGCACATTCGGCTGCACGCGCGGAGCCGAACGCGACCGCCGGATCGCCCTCACGCTGGTTGGGCTCATGACAGGCGGCGCACTCATCGCATTACTGTTTCATGCGTGCCGCGTCGACGCGGTCAGGGCCTGCTACTGGAGCGCGCTCGCCAACGGCATGACCGTGACGCCTGTGCTTTTCCTGCTTGTGCTCCTGAGCCGGCATCGCGAGGCCGTGGGCGCGCTGAAAACGCACGTCGTCGTGCAGTTGCTGAGCTGGTTTGCGGTGATGGCTACCGGCGCGGTGCTGACGGCTCATACGTTGCTGGAGATTTTTTGACGGGGGCGCGCTTGATCCGGGCGCGAAATGCCCGATTGCTGGCGCGCTCTCATGGCTCTGCGTCGGTGGCGCGTGCAACCGGGGCCGCCGTGCCCGTCGCAGCGGGTTCGATATCGTTCCATCCGCCGCCCAGCGCCTTGTAAAGCGAGACGAGATCGGTGCAGACCTGAAGCTGCCCTTGCTGCGCGTTCTGCCGCGCCGTGCTCAACTGGCGCTCGGCGTCGAGCACATCGATGAAGGTCACGATGCCTTTGCGGTAGCTGTCGCGCGCGAGGTCGAAAGCATGCTGCTGGTCGGCGACGCTTTCGTCGAGCGAGCTCAGCCGCTGCTGATCGGTCCGATAGACGACGAGCGCATTGTTCACGTCGCGCAGCGCGGCGAGCACCGTCTTGCGGTAATCGAGCGCGGCTTCCACCTGCTGCAATTTCGACAGCCGCAGATTAGACACCAGCGCGCCGCCCTGGAAGATCGGCAGCGACACGCTCGGTCCCCACGACCAGAAGAGGCTCGCCCAGTGCGCGAGATCGTGCGGCGTGGTCGCGCGCGTGCCCGCCTGGGCGCTGAGGGAGATGTCCGGATAGAACTGCGCGACCGCCACGCCGACATTGGCCGTCGCTACGTGCAGCGACGCTTCGGCGCGGCGGATGTCGGGGCGGCGGCGGGCGAGCGTCGCCGGCAGGCCGACGGGCACGGAAGGCGGCGTTGCTGGCAGCGTGCCAGCGGGAGAAAGTTCGGCATCGAGTGCGCCCGGCGCCACGCCGGTCAGCACCGCGAGCGCGTTGAGCGACTGCGCGATCTGCTGGTCGTATTGCGGCAGAATCGACTCGGTCTGGGCGCGCTGCGCCTGCGAGCGCGCCACGTCGAGCTGGCTTTCGAGTCCGTGCGCGGCGGCGCTTTGAGCGAGCGCCACCACCTCGCGTTGCTGGGCGATCAGCGCCTGCGTGGTCGCGCGCAGCATCTGTGCGCCGCGCAGTTGCATATAGGTTTCGGCGACTTCGGCTTCGAGCGACACCTGCGCGTCGTGCTGTGACTCCACGGCTTCGTCGGCTTGCGCGTTGGCCGCCTCGACGGAGCGCCTCACGCGCCCGAACAGGTCGAGTTCCCACGAGGCGTCGAAACCCAGTTGCCAGAGATTGACCGGCGCGGTCAGCTGATCGAGCGCGCTTTGCACGCCGCGCTCGACGCTCGCTCCCGAGCCCGGCGCGAAACTGTTCACGGGCGAGTCCGGCGCGCCGAGCCCATCGACCTTGTCGTACACGCCCGCCGACTCGAGTAAGCCCTTCGCGCCCAGTTGCTCGCGTTTGTAGCTCGCACTCGCGCGCACGTTCGGCAAGCCTTGTGCGGCGGCCTGCTGGGTCTGCTCGCGCGCCTCGGCAATGCGCACGACGGCGATGCGCAAATCCGGATTGCCCTGTACGGCACGCGCGATCAGCGAATCGAGCGTGGGGTCATTGAAGCTGCGCCACCAGGCCGGATCGGGATCGGACTCGATGGTGGGACTCGATGCAGTCCGGGCGTTTGAATGACCGCTCGTCTGCATCGCATGCCACTCGTCGGGCGCGTTTGCTTGCGGCGGCCTGAAATCGGGGCCGACCGTGCAGGCGCTGAGCGCCAACAGCGTGGCGAACGCGGGCAGCAGCGTAGTGGACAAGCTGGCGCGGTAGCGGGGCATGAGCGGGCGCATCTCAATGTCCTCCCGCCGCGCCGGACGCTTTCACCGGCGAGAATAGCAGCGCGAGCGGGATGAACAGCGCGCAGAAGCAGGCGAGGATGCCGAATACGTCGATATAGGCCAGGATCGTCGCCTGAGAAACAAAGGTCTCGTAGAGATGGCCGCTCGCGGTCTGCATGGCCTGAACAAGCGGCTCGCCCGTGCTGTCCATGATCGACTGGGCGTTACGAGCGAGCGTGTCCTGATAATTCTGCGAGAACGGCGACATGTGCCCCGAGAGATGCGCCATCCACGCTTGCGAGCGTTCGCGGATCAGCGCCGTCGACACCGAAATGCCAATCGATCCCGCCACGTTGCGGAACATCGTGAAGAGCGCGGACGCATCGTTGTTGAGGGCCGTCGGCACCGTGAGATAGGCGAGCGTCGTGACCGGCACGAACAGGAAGCCGATGGCGATCGACTGCGCGCTGCGCAGCTTCACGAGCGTCGTGTAGTCGATATCCGGCGTGAGCGTGCGTGCGTAGATCAGCGCGGCCACGAGCAGGATGAATCCCGTCATGATGAGCAGGCGCGTTTGTACATGGGGCATCAAGCGGCTGATAATGGGAATCTCCAGCGTGATGAGCAGCGCGCCGGGCGACAGCACGAGACCCGCGAGCGTGGCCGTGTAACCGAGCTGTTGCTGGGCGAGTTGCGGCACGATCACGGCGCTGCCGTACAGGACGGTCGCGAACGCGGCGATCATCACGCAGCCGAGCGCGAAATTCCGGTCGCGCATGCAGCGCAGGTCGACCACGGGATGCTTCGCGTAAAGCAGACGGCAGATCGCGCCGATAATGCCCAGCGCGGCCAGCACCGCGAACGTCACGATGAACGGCGACGAAAACCAGTCGTCGTCCTCGCCGCGGTCGAGCATGACCTGCAGGCAGCCGAGCCCAATCGCGATCAGCGCGATGCCAGGAAAATCAACCGTGCGCCAGTTCAGGGGCTGCCGCGTCTCGCGCTTGACCCACGGCGGATCTTCCACGAGTTGCAGCACGGCCAGTGTCGTGATCACGCCGACCGGCACGTTGAGCAGAAATACCCAGCGCCAGGTGAAGTTGTCAGTGATCCAGCCGCCGAGCGTCGGGCCGAGCACGGGCGCGACCACGATGGCCACGGCGGAAATGGAGAAGGCGCGGCCGCGCTGGCTCGGCTCGAAGGTATCGAGAATGATCGATTGCTGGTTTGGTTGCAGACCGCCGCCGAAAAACCCTTGCAGCACGCGAAAAATCACCAGTTGACCGAGACTCGACGCGATACCGCAGAGAAACGAGCAGATCGTGAACGCCACAATGCAGAGCATGAAATAGCGTTTGCGTCCCAGCACGCGGCCGAAGAACGCCGAGATCGGCAGCACAATGCCGTTGGCGACGAGATAGGACGTGAGCACCCAGGTCGCCTCGTCGTAGCTCGCCGACATCGTGCCCGCGATATGCGGCAGCGCGACGTTCACGATGGTCGTGTCGAGCACTTCCATGAAGGCCGCGAGCGTGACGGCGATCGCGGTCAGCCACGGATTGCCGGCGGGGCGCCAGGTGCGGGAAGCGTCGGTCATGGAGGTGGGCTCAATGGCTCAGGTACACCGTCGGCACGACGGAAATACCCAGTGGCAAGGGCTGATTCGCCTGCAGGCCGCTGTCGATCACGATCTTGACCGGCACGCGCTGCACGATTTTCACAAAATTCCCCGTTGCGTTTTCGGCGGGAAACGCGGAAAAACGCGAGCCGCTGCCGAGCTGCATGCTGTCGACATGGCCGCGCAGATCGAGCTTCGGCCACGCATCGACGCTGATCTTGACCTTGTCCCCGGGCCGCATGCGAGTCAGTTGCGACTCCTTGAAATTGGCCGTGATCCACACTTGCGGTGTGACGATCGAAAAAAGCGAGGTGCCCGCCTGGAGAAAGCTGCCGAACTGCACGTTGCGGCGCGTGATCCAGCCGTCCGACGGCGCCTGCAGATCGCACCACGCGAGGTTGAGGCGCGCGGATTCGAGCTGCGCCTGCGCTTGTGCCACCTGCTCGCGACGCGCCTCGACAGCGGCCACCGCCTGGCGGATCTGCTGCGGCACGAGCGCGGCGGTTTTCAACTGCGCCTGCGCGCTCATGACGTCGGCGTGCGAGCTGCGCTGCTGGGCGTTGGCGGTATCGATGTTTTGCTGCGTGGTCGCGCGCGGATCGACGCCATGCTGCCGCTCGTAGTCTGCCTGCGCGCGGGCGAAGTTCGCGTTGGCCGTTTCGATCTGCGCACGCGCCTGTTCGTACTGCGCGGGATACTGGACGCGCGCGATATCGAGCTGTGCCTGCACGGAGAGCAATTGCGCCTTCGCAAGACCCAGTTGTGCACGCGCCTGATCCACCTGGGCCGCGTAGTCGCGTTTGTCGATCTCGACGAGCAGGTCGCCCTTGTGCACGAACACGTTGTCGTTGACGTTCAATCGCGTGACGTAGCCGGAGACTTTCGGCGCGATGGTGATGGCGTTGCCGTCGGTGTAGGCGTCATCGGTGCTGACTTCGTTGCGCGTGGCGAACCACCAGATCAGCGCACCGATCGCGATGACGAGCACCACCACGCCAAGAATGATCAGTGGTTTTTTGCCCGGCCGTTTGCGGTCCTGGTTCTTGCCGCTTTTTTCGCTCTTGTCGTTCCTGCCGTCCTGTTCGCCGTCGCCGTGTTGCCGGGCGGCGAGCCGACGCGGTTTGTCCTTGTGGGCGCGCGACCATGCGCCGATGCCGCCGGGCGCTTCTCGGTCAGCCATGGGCGGCTCCCTGGAGGCGTGCGGTGGCCAAAGCGAAGAAGAGAGAGGGCATGCGGTGCTCGAATGAGGAGGACGGGGCGTCGACGGTGAGCAGACGCCCGGACGGCGCAAAGCGCGTGCCCATGCGAGTGCTGAAAGCGAATCGTCGGAATGAGCTCGGAAGTCAGAGGCGCGTTTATCGAGGGATCGCTTCGCGCAGACGCGTGACGTCCCAGCCGCGACGGGCGCGGTGTCGTTCGCCCACGCGTTGCGCATGGAACGCGCGATCGTGGGGGATTTCGGCGTCGGTCAATTGGATGCCCATTGCGGTCATCTTGCGCGGGTCGCCGCATTGCACGATGCGCGGGTGTGCAGAGTTTTCAATGGCTGGTCCCCACGGCATGTCGATTGCGCGAAGGCCAGTGGGACCATGCCGCTGCCCACGCGCGGAGGCGGCGAACCCATCGGGAGATAAGTGATGAAGACACGACTCGCAGCACTCGCCTGCACGCTGGCCTGCACCTTGCCGCTGACCGCGCGCTCGCAATCGCAACCGCAGCCCACCGAAGCCGCTTCGACGACCGCGTCCAATCCGCTCGCGCCCAGCGACCGCGATTTCGTGCAGGCGGCCTCGTCGGCGTCGTCCACGGAGATCGACGCCGCGAAGCTCGCGATGCACAACACGCAGAACAAGGACGTGCACGCCTTCGCGCGCAAGATGATGCTCGACCATATGAAGCTCACCGCCGAACTGAAGATGGCCGCGCCGCACGGCGTGACGGTTCCGAAGGACAACTCGGACACCTCCGTGCTCGATGCGCTGCGTTCGCTCAAGGGCGCGGAGTTCGACAAGGCCTACACGCAAAAGGTGGGTGTCGAGGGCCACAAGGAAGCGATTCAGGCGTTCCAGAAGGAGATTACCGAAGGGCAGGACGACAAGCTCAAGAGCGCTGCGCAAAAGGCGCTGCCGACGATCGAGGAGCATTACCGCATGTCGCAGACGCTGGCGCAAAAGGTGGGCGTGGAGGCGAACTGAGCGCGCGTTGTCGATGGTGCGCGAACGTAGTGCGCGCTAGCATCTCGTCTGCGAATGGGGCCGCAAGCGTGTGGCCCCCGCAGTCGACGCCAGCGCCATTCAGAGCTTCACGCCCCCGGCTTCGGGTGGTTCGCGCGGCTCGTCAAGAGGCGCCCCGGATTCGATGCGCTCCGCGTGCGCGAGCGGATCGCTCAGCCAGTGCGGCTCGGCGTGATAGTACTCGTGCAATTGCGTGGCCCAGCCGATATCGGCCATGCTCGGCCACGCCTCCTTGTCGAAGCCCGGCGCGTTCTTGACGTGTTCCGCTGTGACGTTGAGCAGAAAGCACTTCTGCGTGATGTCGAGCGTGAGCGCGGACCACGGCAGCGCCAGCAATTTATCGCCGATACCGAGAAAACCGCCGCTCGACAGGACGGCATAAGCGATCCGACCGCGTTGCACGTCGAGCATGATTTCCTTTATTTTTCCGAGATCCTGATCGTCCGAACTCAACACGCGATTTCCCTCCAGCGTGTTGGCGGCCATGATGTCCGGGCCGGGACCGGCAGCGGTCTCGCTGCCATTGCCGATGATCCGTGCGCCGGTTTGAGTGGATTGCGACTGGATTGCCATGTTGGCCTCCTTGAATGCTATGAGAGCAGCGGGGTGCGTTGCGTGAATAGCCTCGCAAGGCTCGCTCCCGAGTCGCATATCGATATGGATGTCTGAATAAAGTTTGGCTACTCGCGATCACCGCACGGTTTAGTCAGCGCTGAGGCCGTTGCGTACGTTCGCCACGCCGTCGATACCGGCGACGATACGGCCAGCTTTCTCCGTCCGCGCCGCGCGCGCCACGACGCCGCTGCGCGTTATGTTGCCGTTGCGCGTAGTAAATCGCCGCACGACCCGCGCCGTGAGCTGCGCACGCGTGGGCGGTCAGGCTCCGTTTCCGCCTTGCACCACAACGGCGCCCGTGCAGTCGATCAGCGCGCTGAAATTCGGCGACGCGGCACGTTGATCCGGAGTCCGAAACGGAACGACCCAGTGACGTGCTTCGTCATCCCAGTGGCTGCCAGGCTGGATTGCGAACTGCTTTCTGGCGAACGCGGGCGCAGTCGCGGCGGCGATCTTGCCTCTGAGCGCCTTCTCGCGCCATTGCGGCGGATGGTCGGCACACAGACCGGCTTCCGTCGGCTTACGGGACCACGGTTTCATTTCGGCGAGCACGAAGGTGGTGATCAACAGGGCCGCGCAAACGAGCGCGGCGAGGGTCGAGTTCTGGCGCGAGCGGCGACGGACAGCTGGCTGCATGAAGACTCCCGGAGATGAGGGGCGCGGCGCCCCGTTTGAGGTAGCTGCATGCTTCAGAGCGCAAGCACGATGCCCGTGAGATCGATCGATACCGGCGGCATGTCAATTGCTGGCGTCCTGGCGAACAAAGCTGGCGCGGGAGGCGGCGATGGCCAGGCAGCAGCCACTGATCGAGGTCTCCGAGCGGATTGCTGGCTCGCGCAAGGCGTTGGCGGGCGAGCTTCCGCGGGGGCTGCGCTATGTCGACGACTCGCGCCGTGGCTATACGCGAAAACGCCGCCATGGCGGATTCGTGTACTTCGACACGCAGGGCAAGCGCATCGACGGCGAACGGGAAATCCGCCGCATCCGTGCGCTGGCCATTCCGCCGGCCTATACCGATGTCTGGATCTGCCCGGATGCGCGCGGCCATCTTCAGGCGACGGGCCGAGACGCGCGCGGGCGCAAACAGTATCGCTATCATCCCGAGTGGCGCGCGACACGCGACGCCGACAAATACGGGCGTTTGCTCGCGTTTGGCGCGGCGCTGCCGAAGCTGCGCGCCTGCGTCGAACGCGACCTCGCGCTCGACGGCATGCCGCGTGACAAGGTGCTCGCGACCGTGGTGCGTCTGCTCGATACGACGCTGATCCGGATCGGGAGCGAAGAGTACGCGCGCGACAATCGCTCATACGGATTGACGACGCTGCGCAAGCGGCATCTGACCGTGTCGCCAGCTGGGCTGCGCTTCAGGTTTCGCGGCAAAAGCGGCATCGAGCACGACGTCGCCGTGAGCGATCCGCGCGTAGCGCGCATCATGAAGCGCTGTATGGATTTGCCGGGCCAGGAACTGTTTCAGTATCTCGACGCGGACGGCACGCGACACGTCGTCGATTCGTCGGACGTCAACGATTACCTGCGCGAGGCAACCGGCGCGGAATTCACGGCGAAGGACTATCGAACATGGGCCGGCAGCGTGTTCGCGCTCGCGGCGCTACGGAAGCTGGAGTGGGCGACGGTGATCGAGGCGCGCGCGCAACTGGTCAGCACCATCAAGGCGGTCTCGCAACTGCTGCGCAATACGCCCGCCGTCTGCCGCAAGTGTTACGTGCATCCGGCCATTATCGCGGCATTCGAGGCCGGTGAGCTCGCCGCAGCGATGTGCATTTCGCGCCGGCGCGGTTTGAAGAGCGATGAAGCTGCGCTCGTGATGTTTCTCGGCAAGCATGCAAAGGCGGTCGTGCAAACTGCCGCTTGAACGGCCTTCAAGGCTCGACGAAGCGAGCTGAACCGGGAAACCGGCATCCCGATTTCGTGCCGCATGGCATACGGATTGCGCTGAAAGCAGGCTCACTTTCCAGGCTCACTTTCAGGAGACACCCATGCCACATCGCAATCGTCCCAACAGCAAGGATCCCGCACAATCCCGCAGCGCCAGCCACACGGATGCCAAGTCTGAAAGTCTGGAGTCGTTCCGCACGCGCGCAGAGGGCGAAGCGTTGCGCACCAATCAGGGCGTGAAGATCGCCGACAACCAGAACTCGTTGCGCGCCGGTCCCCGTGGTCCATCGCTTCTCGAAGATTTCATCATGCGCGAGAAAATCACGCACTTCGACCACGAGCGCATTCCCGAAAGGATCGTACACGCACGCGGTTCCGCCGCACACGGCGTTTTTCAGGTCTACGAATCGCAAGCCGATCTCACGCGCGCAGGCTTTCTGCAGGACCCCGCGAAGCTGACGCCCGTTTATGTCCGTTTTTCGACTGTGCAAGGTCCGCGCGGCTCTGCAGATACCGTGCGAGACGTACGCGGTTTCGCAACCAAGTTTTATACCGATGAAGGTAATTTCGACCTCGTCGGGAATAACGTTCCGGTGTTCTTTATTCAGGACGCGATCAAGTTTCCCGATTTCGTTCACGCGGTCAAACCCGAGGCCCCCAACGAAATGCCGACGGGAGCCACCGCGCACGACACGTTCTGGGATTTCGTCTCGCTCGTGCCAGAAAGTGCGCATACAGTCATCTGGGCCATGTCGGATCGTGCGATTCCGCGCAGCCTGCGCACGATGGAAGGATTCGGCGTGCACACGTTCCGCCTGGTTAACGCGAAAGGGCAGGCGCGTTTCATTAAATGGCACTGGCGGCCGGTGCTCGGTTCCTATTCGCTGATCTGGGATGAAGCACAAAAGATCGCGGGCAAGGACCCGGATTTTCATCGGCGCGATTTGTGGGAAGCGATTGAGCGCGGAGATTATCCGGAGTACCAATTAGGTGTTCAGGTCATCGAGGAGGCCGACGAGCACAAATTCGGCTTCGACTTGCTCGATCCGACCAAACTCGTGCCGGAAGAACTGGTGCCGGTGAAGATCATCGGCAAAATGACGCTCAACCGCAATCCGGATAATTTTTTCGCGGAAACGGAGCAGGTTGCGTTTCATCCGGGTCATATCGTTCCGGGCATAGATTTCACGAACGACCCGCTTTTGCAGGGGCGCTTGTTCTCGTACACCGACACGCAGATCAGCCGTCTGGGCGGCCCCAATTTTCACGAGATACCTATTAATCGACCCGTGTGCCCGTATGCGAACAACCAGCGCGACGCCATGCACCGGCAGACGATTAACGTCGGACAGGCCTCTTATGAGCCCAATTCCGTCGGCGATGGCTGGCCGACGGAAACGCCGCCGGCCAAAGGCGGCTTCGAAAGTTATCAGGAGCGCGTGGAAGGCACGAAGATCCGTGTGCGCAGCGAGTCGTTCTCCGATCACTTCTCGCAGGCGACGATGTTCTATCAGAGCATGTCGACCCCCGAGAAGGAGCACATTGCGGCGGCTTATACGTTCGAGCTGGGCAAGGTGACGAAGCCGGAAATCCGTGAGCGCGTCGTCAACGAGATTCTCGCCAATATCGATGTCGACCTCGCCGCCCGCGTCGCACTGGCGCTGGGCATGCCAAAGGCGAAGGCGGGCAAGAAGCAAAGCAAGCCGGATCCGGCCGTTTCGCCTGCGCTCAGTCTGCTCAATCGCGTGAAGCCTGGCATCAAGACACGCAAGATCGCTTTGTTGGCGGCGCCGGGCGCGGATGCCGCCACGATCACTGCCGTGCGCGACGCACTGGCTAAGGAGGGCGCAACGGCGCTGATCGTCGCACCGACGCTCGCGCCTATCGACGGCCTTGTGCCCGACGCCACGATCGCGGGCATGCCGTCGGTGATGTTCGATGCGGTGTTCGTGACGGGCGGCGAGGTCGCGTCGCAAACGCTCGCGCAATCGGGCGACGCGCGCCATTTCGTGGCTGAGGCGTTCCGTCATCTGAAAGCGCTCGCCGCGATCGACACGGGGCGTTTGCTGCTTGCTGCCGCGCAGTTGCCCACGCAGGCGGACGGCGTGGCGCAAGGCGACGCGTCGGAGCTCAAGGCCGTGCTCAAGGCGTTCATCGAGTCGGCCGGACAGCATCGCGTCTGGACGCGCGCGGCACAGGCGGAATCGGTGCCGGCATGATGGGTGCTGATATCACGGCAGCAGTCGACTGAGGCGAAGATGAAAACACCAAGCCCTAAGAAAGCCAGGCCGCGCGAGAACGCGCAGACGCGCTTTTCCACCTGCGCGAAGCCGCTCGTGGACGAGGCGCTACAACGTGCCGAGCGGCTCGACGAGGATGCCGACGAACTGCACAAACTGCGCGTGGCGTTGCGGCAGCTGCGCACGCTGCTGTGGGCCTGGCGTCCGCTGCTCGACCGGGAGGAGGTGGACATTGAGCGCGCCTATCTGAAGCGTGCGGGCATGGCGGCGGGCAGCGCGCGCGACTGGGACATCGCGCTGCCGCTGCTGCGCGAGCATGCGGACGAGGCTGCGCTTGTTGACGAGCGAATGCAGGCCGCACGCGTCGAGGCGCGCGAACGGGCGCGCGCGACGTTGGCCGCCTCAGACCTCAAACCCGCCTTGCGCGACATGCTGCATACGATGAATCGCGCGTTGAATACGGCGCATGAGCGCGTCCCGGTCAAACGCTTTGCGCGCGATCGTGTTCGGACCGCGCAACGCGCCCTGAAAAAGCGCGAGCGCCGGGCGAAGCGCGCGAAACGTGACGATTACGCCGCGTGGCACGACGTCCGCAAAGCCGCGAAGAAATCGCGGTATCTGCTGGAGTTTTTCGCCACCGATTTGCCGCGTCGGGAGGTGAATCGTCTGAAGTCGCTCAAGAAGCTGCAGAGCCGCTTTGGCGCGCTAAACGACGCGGTCTCGGTGACGCATCTGGTCGATGCACATCGCGAAGTCTTTGCCAATGCAGCGAGCGGTGATGTCACGCTCGCTGCGCTCGCGCGTACGGGCAAACACAGGATGCGTCGGGCGGGGAAGTTGATCGGCGCGTGAGGAAGGCTTCGATGGACGAATGGAGGACGGGACGGCCGCTGCCCACCGCGGCCGGAGGGACGCAGCAGCGTTGGGGGGCGAGGGGCCGGTGCCTCTCGCAGATGTGGGAACTGGGCCCGCTTCGGCGGGCCGTTTTTTTGCCAGCCTTCCCATTGGGCAGCCGCGTGGTAGGGCGCCGTCGAGCGGGTCTTTTTTATGGCCTGACTTCTCACAGCACTCATGGTGCCTTTCCCTTACGTGGCCAACCCCGCCGATACGCAATTCATCGGCAGTCCGAGTGGGAGCGTGCATCGAGTAAGTCCCCATCTTCGCAGGCGCGACAACGAACGGCAGAAAGTCAGTTCAGGATCTGTCGAAGTAGGCCAGAGACTCATCGAACGTCACTTGGTGTTCATCGGCAGGTGCGCTCAAAGGCGACTTTGACGTGGCTATCGACCGCCGTTGGGCCGATTTCGATCCAACCCAACTGGCCAAGGACCATCAGAGCGTTAAACGCGGGCTTAGTCGATTGAGAGCTGGACGAGTGGCGACTCGAAAATCATAAGCAGCGACTTCTACGTTGGCGCGGCGTCGAAACGCCAGAGCCCAGACGCCGCGTCAACATCTGTGCCGCGGCATTGCGAAAGGTTTCCACCGCGGACGGCTAGGGGGCAATCAAGGTCCAGCCAGTCGAAAGCTACCGCTTCGACGGTCTCGCCGACGGCTTCGAGCGTCGTGAGCGGGGCGATCCTCAGGGCAGGCTCATGACGTGCGAATGGCATCAGGCACAATAGGCGCACGCTTATTGGGCGCCCGTGTCGTCGGAGGGATGGGCGCGCGGAGCGGAGGCGCCGTTGAACACCCCGGCCTGACGGTGTGGTTTCTTGCCCGGAGGATGGGTCCGCTGCTTCGCACTTAGTTCGCGGTCGCCTTTGGAACCCGGCGCGGTGGTGTGTTGCCCGAGTTCAGAACCATAGGGCGATGGGCCGGTACCCTGTGCCATCGCTGACGCGCAGGTGACTGCCGCGGCCAGCGCTGAGATAAGCAACAGGTGATCGCGCTTGTTCATGACGTTCCTCGCAAGTGTGCCGTTTAGAAGCGCAAGGGTTATGCCTCAACTTGAGGCGCGCACGCCTACGTCCGACAACACATTGCAACTGCATTGAATTCACGAGAGGAATTCTGAGCGACCCGGCCGCGTTGATGTCCGGACGTTCCAATCTGCACGTACCGGCGGCCCGATCTTTCCGGACATCGACGACTGAGCGTTCCCGACGGCGGCGGCGGGTGCCCTGAGCCCGGAGAGGGCCCGGTAAGGTCCTTCAGGCGGGGATGAACATTCCTACGGCCGCGAGCGCCATGAAGCCGGTTGCTATCCATCCCCCAGCCCTCAGGAGCCCTGCGATTCTAAATCTTCCCATTACGCGCGCGCTACTGCCCATTAACATTACGACTGCCATGACGGGTACCGCCGCGAGTCCGTTGATGACCGCACTCCAGTACAGCGCTTTCACGGGGTCAAGATGAAAGAAGGTTATTGCGATCCCACCCAGAATGGCTATTGCAATGACCGCATAGAATCCGCGCGCTAGCGTGAGGTGCAGCGAAAGGCTGCTGCGCCACCGCAACGCGCCTGCGGCGCCATAAGCGGCGGACCCCGCGAGCACCGGCAAGGCGAGCAGGCCTGTTCCGACGATCCCGGTGGCGAATACGTACGCGGCAAGATGTCCGGCAACAGGAGCGAGGGCTTTCGCGGCATCTGCGGACGTTTCGATTTTCACGTGGTGAACGTGGAGGGTCGCGGCGGCCGTCAGCATGATGAAGAACCCTACTCCGTTGGAGACACCCATGCCGATCCAGGTATCGGCGGAAATGCGCTTTATCTGCCGGTACGCGCGAAACGAAGAGATCCACCGCAGCGGCTGTCCTTCCGGCTTTGCGCGCATCTCTTCGACTTCCTGCGACGCCTGCCAGAAAAAGAGATACGGGCTGATCGTGGTGCCAAGGACCGCCACGACGGTCGTTAGATATTCGCCGGACAGATGCGTGCGCGGCCATACCACCGAGATTGCGACTTTCGCCCAGTCGATTGGAACGACGAAAGCGACCGCGACATAGGCGAAGAGAACCAGCGTGAGCCATTTAAGAATGCGCGCATAGCTTGCGTAAGGGACCGAGATCTGGATGACGGCTGAGCACAAGCCAATCGCGATGACGTAAAGATGCTCGGGCCCGGGAACAAGAAGGTGGATCGCGGCGCCCATCGCGGCGAGATCCGCGGCGATGTTGATGGTATTTGCGAGGGTAAGCAGCAGGACCAGAAGGAAGACAAGCCATTTTGGGCCGAACGCTCGCATATTCGAGGCAAGCCCCTTTCCGGTGACGCGCCCGATCCGGGCGCTGGTCATTTGGATAGCGACCATCAGCGGGTAGGTCAGCAAGAGCGTCCACAGGAGCGTCAGCCCAAACTGCGCTCCTGCTTGAGAATAAGTGCCGATGCCGCTAGGATCGTCGTCGGCTGCACCGGTGACCAGGCCGGGGCCGAGTCGAGAGAGCCATGACCGCTCGGTAGGGTCCGTGACTGCGGCTTCTGGCTCAAGTTGACCTTTGTCGGGACGATTCCTGTCATCCACGCTCCATCTCCTCGCGCCCGGGCGGCGGCATGGCGTACGGTCAGCAAATTCCGTTCCGTGCGCGAACGAGTGGCGTCCGACACCGGGCTGAACTTCGTTTGGTGATCCCTGGCTACAATTACGCGACGCGCGGCCGATGGTTGGTCGGTGAGCGCTTCGCGCGGTGAGGATACAAACAATGAAAGATTCAGACCTGGCTGCGAAGGCGGTCGCTCAGGCCGCGGCTGCGGCTAGCGGAGAGAATCCGCACCGCTACGTTGAAAAAGAGCGGCCAGAACTGATCGGTGCACTCGATCATGAAGTGCGCGTTGTCGTTACGGCCGCCGATTCGAGCGGGAGGAGTCGGAGCACGGCAATCCGCCACTAAAGGCCGCGAGTCGCCGCGTTTCCGGAAAACTTCATTGATTGAAAAGAGCGGGGACGCTCGTAAAAAAAGCGCTGGCAGTGCGAAAATGCAAAGCGAAGTCGATCTTTTTCGATCTGCGCCATGAGAAAGAAACGGCTGGATTAATGGAAGGAGCTAAAGGCGGGGAGGCGATATTTAAAACAGATTTATACAGTGCCGCGCCTGCAGTAACAAAAAATGAGCTATCCACCTCTCTTATCCGGGAGAAGCCAGATGGATAACGACGAGACTACCTATTGTTCTTCCTGCCTTCTGCTTCGGGCTAATCCTCGATTTGACGTTACCCATCTGCGACCGACCGGCGATGCCGTTTCGCTGGGCGACGAAAAGCGGGTCTATTTCGAGTGTCCGATATGCGCATCTGGATGGGCCTGCACCCGGGCGAGTTCCCGGCGGGCCGACGTTCGGTGGGAACCCAGAGCGCGAACATGAAAGCGCTGAGTTCAGAAATACAGAAAGCATGCTGTATTAAAAAAAGGCCGCCGAACACACGGGCCGGCGGCTTCGAGCGAGAGTGCCCACGCTACGGTGCGCAGGTGATTGCGGGAGGCAATCCTGCAAGAAATTAGCACCGCCGTTCTGGAATGTCCAGCGCCGATCCAAACTGTCGGCGGCGAACTGGCTCCCCAGAGCACCTGTCGGCAAGGTTAGACGGGCGAGAGCGCGCGAGTCAGAATGTGCCGCCAAAGTCGGGAGCGCCACGCGAACAAGTAAGCCTCTGGAGTTCCGCAATTGGTGGTTGGGCTTGCGAGAAGATTTTAAGCGGCGCTTTGCGAGACTTTCAGGTATGTCGATTGCTTCGGCTCCGGCATCCGTGGGGGGCGGTGGAGACGGTACTGTTAGTAGAAGATGCCCCGCAATTGCTCAACGCAATGGCAGCGCTCATCGAACTAGGCGGTTTCCGCGTCGTGATGGCAGTCAATGGACTTCAGGCGCTCCGAATCGCTCGCGACGAGTAACCCGCAGTCATCGTCACCGATTACATGTTGCCCGTGATGGACGGGGGCGAGCTGTTGCGAGAGTTGGCTAACGACTCGCGGCTGGCGAAAGTGCCAGTTGTGTTGGCGACGGCGCTTGCGGCTCCGCCCGCGGAAGTGCGGACGGCAGCCTATCTGCGTAAGCCGTTTGCGGCCGCGAGGCTCCTGTAGTTGCTAAAGCAACACACCGTGTAAGTGCAAGGCGCCCGGCCGTGGGCGGTGGGAAGGTCAGCCGACCGCCCGCGCAAAGCATTGGCGGGCACTTGATATGCATTGAAGGATCGGGCGCGATGGGACCCGCACGACATGAAGAGACGAAGGCTATCTGCCGGATGGGCCCTGACGCCGCTCGGGCGTTGCTATACGCGACGACCGGAGGGGCAATGCTGGCAGCTGTGTACGACCCCGATGACCTACTGGTCTAAGCGAACGAGGTGTTCATGCGAGCATTCGCGCTTGCCGAAATTCCGGAGCCGTTGATGTTCGCCGCAATCGTACTCCATAACGCGGCCAATAGCTGCGGAGCGGTAATTGAACACAACGATCCCCTGACGTTCATTCGGGACGCGCAGTCACGCAGGCGCGGCAGGCCTGGCCAACGAACTTTCCTCACGGACCTGCATGACGGTCGCTGGTTCCAAATGGTAGAGACGTTGCATGAAACCGGGTGGATCACGCTGCTTGGCATCGATCACATCGCACAGAAAAGCCTGGAACGCCAGCTCGAAACGGAACGCCGGTAGGCGTCACTCGAAGCAAATACCGACGCTCTGACAGGGTTGCCGAACCGTCGACAACTGCTGGACCTGCTTGAAACGGCGCTGAATCAGGAGGCCGAATCCCTGCCGTTCACGATTGCCATGGCCGATATCGACCAGTTCAAGGCGACCAACGACACTGGCGGCCACGCTGCAGGAGACGCGCCCTCGTCGACTTTGCAACGCTGGCACGCACGGTGATCCGTCCCCATGACGTCGTCGGCCGCATGGGGGGCGAAGAATTTCTGTTTATCTTCCCCGGCCTCCAGGAGGATGAGGCGGCAGCGACATTGTCAAGATTCATCGACCTCGTGAGCACGCGCGCAGGCGCGGACCTTCGTGTCTCAGCACCGCTCAGTTTTTTGTGTGGAGTGCATCGACTGCGTGGCGGCGAGGACTGTGCGTCCGCATTGAAACAGGCCGACAACGCACTGTATCGGGCCAAGCGAGCCGGGCGGGGGCGGGTTGAGCGCTCTGATCAACCGGCTGCTCAGGAACGGCATCTTGCGGAAACCCCGGGGGCCGGCGCGGGCAATCTTGTCCGTTTGGCCGATGAGTCGACTCAGACCTCGGCTGTGCTGACGCCTGCGGACTACCACGTAAAATTCGGGAAACGAATCACATCGCTCGGCTGGCTGGGCACCCTGAAGGTGCGGCGTTTGACTGACGGAAAGATTATCTATCCTTTCGATGGATGCACCGATATCGGGCCTTTCCGCACTCCCGACGAGGAGAGGGAGGCGGCGCGGCTGCTTGCTGACGACCTTGCCCGCCAAGACATAGAGAACCCGGAGCCGTAGCCCGCTTCTGTCCGCAGCGTGCCGCGTCGCCGGCGAGTATGGCCTGTTGGCTTTTTGTCTGCTTCGTCGTAATTTAACACCGTGAGGTGGCGGCTTCGGGGAACGTGAAAACGTAAAAGTCCGTCCAAACTGCTTGAATGTGTCGCTTGTTTTTGCGGATTTCGGGCAGCCGCGTTTTCTCTCGACTGTCTGATCGGACCGGCCCGCAGTCGGTGTCATCCGTATGGAGATAATCATGCTGGAATTGCAAGGGTGAATAATTGATCCTACGCCAGATTACGCTGTAGCAAAGTACTTCGCCCGTGCGCGGCTTGTACGGCTCCAGGCCGACGCGAAATCGGATCCGGAAATGCATATTGAGCATCACATCGGCTGGTTCGAGACTCCGGAGGACGCAACGCGCGTAGCAACAGAATGGGCGCACCAGTGGATCGCTAATCGCAATACTATGGTTTCAGGATTTTCCGTTCCACCGGACCGGCCGGCGCCGAAGAGTTCAACGAAGCGTTCGGCGAACAGATCCAACTGGAAAGGCCACGCGTAAGCTCAATCGATTCATATCAAACACGCGCCGCTAACCTGTGGGAATTTCTAACAATGGACTGGCGCCGCGGGCCGAAAGCCTGGCCGCAGCCGGAGCGGTCTGCCGCCTTCGCGCACTTTCGACGAGCATCAGTGGACATGGACAATTCGAGGACGAGTGACGCCCATCGTCGAGCGGACGATGTCGCGGCGTTTCGCGGCAGACGCAGCGTTTTGCTTACACGTCGGTGGCTGCGCGCCGTGCGGCAACACATGGGCTCCGGCCCGCCAGCCGCGAGGGCTTCGCGGGCCTGGTGAACCAGATGCCGCTGCTTTTCGCGGAGCTATGCGCGGCGATAGCACGGGGCAGCGCCGACCCCTTAGACAGTCGTGCCCAGCACGAGGCGCAGGCACACGCGCTGGAGAGGTGGCGGCAGGGCTTTGCGCTCGACGAGCTGTATCTCGAGCTGGATCTGCTTGAAAGATGCATACAGGCCAGCGTTCGTGAATACTTTGCAGGCGCTGAAAATCGTCACAGACAGGTACGCACGCATGAGGTAATCGAAACCTTCTTCAGCACCGCAATAAGAAGCGCTATGCGCCAATATCAGCAGGAGGCCGATTCTCGGCTTGCCGACGCCCTTGTCGAACGTGATGCGGCGGATTTCGCGCGACGCGGGAGCGAGGAGCGACTGCGTTTTGCCGCCGAGGCCGCCGGCCTTGGAATATTCGAGTGGGATCCCGGCAATGGTGATGCCGTATGGGAAAACACCCGAATGTTCGAAATCACTGGACAGGCTGCTGAGGCGGGTCCTTTGAGCGTAAAGCAGTTCGCTGAATTGGTTGTCGATCAGGACGAGTCGGCAGCCCTTCGTCATGCCCTGGGAACGGGAACCGCAGCCGAGCCGGCTTTTCATGCGATCTTCCGTATCCGTAGGCGCGGATCATCTGCGCCGACTTCGGTGGAGATTTTTGCATGTCTTATGCCGGGCCGCGAGGGCAGGCCGCGGCTTGTCTGCACGATGGCCGACGTCACGCGGCGGATCGAGGGAGAGGATGCGCTCAGGCAGGCAGACCGCCGTAAAGATATTTTTTCTTGCGACGCTTGCGCACGAGCTACGGAACCCGCTGGCACCGGTCATCAATGCCGCTCATCTGCTCAAGAAAGGCGATTTGCCGCCAGCGCAGTTGCGCTGGATTCAGGGGGTTATTGAGCGGCACGCGAGACATCTCGCCAGCCTCGTTGACGATCTGCTCGACGTGTCGCGAATCTCCGCGGGCAAAGTCAGGTTGCTCAAGGAAGTGCTCGACGTTCGTACGGTTGTCGAGCGGGCGATTGAAATCAAGGCGCCGGCAGCGGCGGCACGGCGGCACAGGCTCGAAGCGCCCCGTCTCGATCGCGCCCCTCCCACCTTCGTCTACGGAGATCCGACACGTCTGTCGCAGATTGTCTCGAATCTCGTCGACAACGCTATCAAGTACACGCCCGAAGGTGGCCACATCCAGCTGCGGATGAACGTGAGGGACGAGGTGGTGGTCCTGGAAGTCGAGGACAACGGGATTGGTATGGAACCCGATGCGATTCAGACGATGTTCCGTCTCTTCGAGCAGGAAGGCGGCGCGGGCGCCCCTAAGGCTGGCCTCGGCATCGGTCTGTCGGTAACCCGCGCGTTGGTTGCAATGCACGGGGGATCGGTGCGGGCAATGAGCGAGGGGCGAAGCAAAGGAAGCTGCTTCGTGGTCGAACTGCCGCTCTGCAATGAGCCTGCTGACGAGGCAATGATGCCATTGCGGAGCGGCGACCCGGGCGCCCGTTTGCGTGTCCTGGTGGTGGATGACAATTACGACGCCGCCGAATCGCTCGCTGCGGTTGTCGGCGAGTTCCATCAGGTGCGAACCGCCGGGTCCGGAGAAGATGCAGAACGTCTGGCCAGAGACTTTGTTCCAGATGCCGCTATCATTGATCTTGCGCTGCCTGGCATGAGCGGATACGACCTCGCCCGCTCGCTTCTGAATTCCATGGTACCGGAAGGCCGGCTCATTTTGATCGCCTTGACCGGGCACGGGCAGCCTGAAGATATAGAGCGTAGCCGCGGGGTGGGATTTGATCACCACCTGATCAAACCCGCGCGGCCGGAAGAAATTCTGACGTTGCTTGCGAACGCTGGCAGACGTTGTTCTTCGTCGTAGTGGCGGATCTCCTCCGTGGGCGTGGCGCGTCGCCCAGGCGCGCGCATTGCTAAGTCCAGGGCGCGGCAATCCGCGTCGAGCTGCAGCTGTGCAGGGGGGCCGCATTTGATGCCGGATTTACCGCCATGAAAGAACGAGCGACCATTCTATGCTGTCGACGTGGAAAGATCCTTCTCGTGGACCGGGGACGTTCGCGCTGGGCGTTGCCGGGAGGCTCAATCCGCGGAAACGAGTCTCCCGGATCCGCCGCCCGGCGTGAACTTCTGGAAGAGACGTCAATGGTGGTTGCCCGTCTCCAGTACGTGTTTCAGTTCGTCGGATTGAATAAACGTCATCACGTTTTCTTTTCGGTGCTGGGGGGCGGTGTCCACGTCAGACCTGCCAATGAAATCGTACGATGCCGGTGGTTTCACCCCGATGAAATCGGCCGCCTTGCAGTGAGCGTTCCGACGAGGGAGATCGTTGCTCTATTCAACGGCGTTGGCGAGACGGCTGCGCCGCCCGCCAGCTTCTGCCCAGCGCTGATGGCTCATGACACCCGTTAAAGGGGGCCGCCTCGGAGATTCGAGACGCGCTCTGCCCTTTAGAAATGGCTGGGGCCTACAGACAGGAGTGAAACATGCTTGACGAAGCGGGCTATCGGCGGCGGCTGGGCAACTGGATGCCTTCCGATGAAGGGAAGAGCAACGCCTTCAGACTCGACATCGGCGACAGGGCTCGAGGCCGTCACGAGAAGATCGGACTGTCGAGTGTCGTTCAAGACCTCGCTCATCTGCTTGAGCGCGATTCCATACTCAGGATGAATCTCACGCGCGCGATCGACCAGTCGCTGGCGCAGGGAAAAATCTTGGGCTATTCGAACATCAGCGAGCTCCTGGTGATCATTGACTACCTCACCACATTTAGCCCGCCCTTCGATGCACATGCCCCGGTGGCAACCCCGCTGAACACTATCCTCGAATGGCCGATGTGCATGCGAGCCGGCTATGCGGTCTTTCGTGATCCTGCATTCAATTCCCAACTTCGACGTGTGCTCAACTCATGGTGCACATTCCTTTCCGGCCCGCATTCACGGAGCTGGTTGACCGAAGAGCCTGGTGGGTGGTTCAGTCCGGAGGCGCTGAGCAAACTTGGCATGGACGATTTCGTGCACGACAGGGCGAAGCCTTACTGGGGCTTTGAATCATGGAATGACTTCTTCACGCGCCATCTGCGGGCTGGTGCGAGGCCGATCGAGGGTGTAGAGGACGAGCGAGTGATTGTGAACGCCTGCGAGGCGTCGCCATTCAATGTACGGGAAGACGTCCGGATGGTCGATCGGTTCTGGATCAAATCCCAACCGTACTCTCTGAAAGAAATACTCGCCTCAAGTGACGAAGGTCTCGCTCGCCGTTTCGTCGGCGGCACGGTTTATCAAGGCTATCTGAGCGCCTTTAATTACCATCGCTGGCATGCGCCGGTGAACGGTCGGGTCCTCGAAGCGTACAACGTTGACGGCACGTATTATTCTGACGCAGAGGTTGAAGGCGAAGATCCGAGCGGACTGAATGACTCGCAGGGTTACACCACTGCCGTAGCAGCGCGGGCGGTGATCGTCATAGAAAGCGACAACCCGCTCATCGGCGAGGTGGCATGCGTGTTTGTCGGTATGGCGGAGGTGTCGTCCTGCCAGATCTGCGTGCGACCCGGGAACCCCGTTTGCAAGGGAGATGATCTGGGCTGGTTCCAATACGGAGGAAGCACTTATTGCCTGATCTTCCGCCCCGGCGTCATAGAGCGGTTCGTGCCGCAGCCCCCCTGGAATGACGACGTCCCGCCGCTAAAAGTCAACCGTGCGCTCGCATTCGCAAGGGGGTCGATTTGATTCCTGAGTGCGGACCGAACGGTATCAGACAAACGGGGGCACGCGTTTTGCAAGATAGGCGCGTCGAACGTTTTTTGGAGATGCTCATGGCTGACCAGCATCGTCCGGGCGAGATCGTGAAGACATCTGGCATCTACAAGGTCGTGCACGAGGGTGAAGATGACTCCTTCGAGGTCACCTGGGTGGAGGGCGAACATTTCCCCCACGCGCACGGGGAAAGGGGCGCATTATGAACTGCTCCATGCCGCGACGCACTCGCACGAGCACAGCGAGCTCGGCTTAGCGGGCCGATAGTGGCTGCGGCACGCAGACGGGGTCTGCGAATGGCGGCGATGTCAACTGAGGCGCGGACCCGCTTGCAAAAATACGGCGGCAAACGCAATTTTGATATCACGCCCGCGCCCGCTGCTCGCGAAAGACCGCCGCGCGGCCGCTGAGCCGTTGTTCGTGATCCAGAAGCACTGGGCGAGTCGGCTGCACTACGATTTCCGCCTCGAAGCCGACGGCGTGCTCCTGTCGTGGACCGTGCCCAAGGGGCCGTGTTACGACCCGAAGGCCAAGCGGTTAGCCGTGCACGTAGAGGATCACCCGCTCGAATACGCAAACTTCGAGGGCACGATACCGCCCAAACAGTACGGCGCGAGCGACGTAATCGTCGGGGACAGCGGGACATGAGAGCCCTCCGGTGATCCTGCAGAGGGTATGTCTGCGGGCAAGCGCGCCTTCCGTTTTCACGGCGAGAAGCTCGCGGGGTTGTGGAGGCTGGTGCATATCTCAAAGCCACGCGGGAAACAGGGACAGCGGATGTTGTTCAAGAAGCGCGGTGAATGGGTTCGACCGCTTTCCGACTATGATGTGTTCCAGGTCTTGCCAGACAGCGTGGTCACAAACCCGTTGGGCTCCCTTGAGGAGCGCGAACCGAAAGTCGGTCTAGCCGACCGCGCGAAAGCGTCAACGAAGGTTGATCTCTCAGCAGCGACGCGCGCGTCGCTGCCTGCGAAAGTCGGACCGCAACTCGCGACGCTTGCGCTGCCGCCGCCGATCGGCGGTGACTGGATAACCGAGACAAAGTGTGACAGTTACCGGTTGCTTGCGTGCATTGAGCTGGGCGAGATTCGTCTTTTCACCCGCTGCGGGCGACGGGGCAGCGAAATTCTGACACTGGTTGGCGAACTAGCGGCGCTCCCTCTTACGACGGCGAGGCTCGACGGAGAGATCGTGACGCTGACGGAGGGACTGCCAGAATTCTTGGCGCTGCAAAACGCGATGGATGCACGAACGAGCCGTGACATCGTCTACTTCCTGTTCGACCTCATGTACGTCGACGGCGAGTACGTTCGAAGGGTGCCGCTGTGGGCGCGTCGCGCGCGTCTGTCGCGGGTACTCGAAAATGCGGGGGAGCATCTGCGTTTCATTGAAGCGTTGGACGCTCCCGCGGCCGCGATGTTCGAGGCGGTGTCGAGCCTTGGCATTGAAGGCGTCGTGATCAAGCGGCGCGATGCTCTCTACGAATCCGGGCGGGCGCAGACCTGGCTAAACGCGAAAGCTCGAGTTCGCCAGGAGATGGTGGTCTGTGGGTTCACGACGCTGGGGGGAGGACGGGGCGATCGGCAGTCTTTTGCTCGGCTACTACGATGGTGCTCAGCTCGTCAGCGCCGGCACGGGCCGGAACGCCAAGACCGTGCGCGATCTTTGGGAGCGCCTGTCCCGGACAGGGGGGGAGGACACTACTTCAACATTCTGAGGAAATTGTGCCGGACGTTCTTCGCAGTCATCGACGAAAAAACAGAAATCCGGCCCGGCTTCAGATTGGCGGCGGCTCAGTGGCAACGATTTTCCCAGAGATGATGCGCACGCACCTTGTGACACACCGGGTGACGATGGTGGTCGTATGCAAATGCGGGGGCGACTGTAGCGAACACCGCGATGGATGTCATCGCAGTAAGAACGATTTTTTCATGATTGGAGGATTCGTTAGTTAGGCGGGCACTGAATGTTTGCCTTCACCGCGATAACGCTTGGACGTGAGAGTGTGTTGACAAATTGAGGGTTGACGCTTTCTCCCTCTGTACAGGGGCACCACTCGCGGGACGCCTGTGACGCGGGCTTTCACAGATCAGCGAACGCAAGGGGTCCGAAAAACAGCCCCCAATTAGTCTGCAGGGCCGAGTAACACGTCGACTGCGGCTTGACCTGCGATTTCCGCAACCAGATAGGCCCATCGTTCAGTGAAAGGGCCGTTGCGCACCGGGATGCGGCCTCCCCGCGCTCCGAGCACTTCCAGGTTTGTAGAGCCTCTTATCTGAAAGGTCACGTCGAAGGTGTCCACATCAGCGGCCGGGCTCAGTTCGACTAGAATTTCGAAGCCGCGGTACGTGTTAGTTCTGTACATGATGGCCTTGTCTACAGGCGGCAGATGAGGGGTTTAGGCGAGCTGATAGGCGGCACCTGGCTGGAGGGCCGCACTTGGAGACTCACCGCAGCTCTCTGCCCAAAAAAGACCGCCGCGCCACTGGGGACGGCGGCCTCAAGCGAGTTCGCGCAACTGCGTGCCGCCGGTTGCGGGGTTGGGCCGCTACCGGTTTCAAAAATTAGCAGAGCGCTTTTCGCTTGTCCAGACAGATCAGGTATTTGATCTACGTTTAGCCAGCGCGATAACGCGCCGCCGCCTCAGCGTTGCTGGTGCCCTGGAGCGGAGTCTCAACGGGCTCCAACTGCGCTCGATCTCTCGCTCGCTTTTCTGACGCGATTGCAGCCAAATGCATTCAACGGATAAGGAAGCTGTCTCGGTTCTGGACATTGGCGATCCAGCTCGGTGCGCGACCCCTTCCGGACCAGGTCGCTCCGGTGACCGGGTCACGGTATTTCGGTGGCAAAGGGTCATGGACACGCCTTTTCGATGCCCCAAGACTCAGAGATTCGCCGAAAACATCTTCTACGGTCAGCCCAAACTCGGCGACCTTGGCTCGGATGTCCGCGAGCACTTCTGCAACTTCCGAAGCTCTTGCGATCGCAGCCTGTTCCTCCAGTTCTGCGATTTGGGCCCTAAGCTCACTGTATGCCCCCATTCTGGTCCCCCGCGGCAAAGATGTCTGAAAACGATACACCAATCAGCGCCAGTCGTGAAAAGCACTTGCGGCCGCTAACCGAGATGGTCGCACGCACGCATGCTGTCAGGCACGGCGTACCTCCGAACTCTCACCTGGGCCAGACGGCAGGCCTATCGCCGCGAGCACGCGTCGCGCCTGCGCAAATCCGCTTCGGGGATGACGCTCGAAAATGTGATTGAACTCTTCGACGAGGGCGCGAGCCCGCGACGGAACGGGCGCGTCAGGGCCCAGCATCAGGGCTGTCTGTCCGAACGCCACCGGTCCTGTCTTTATCATGGCACACAATCCGGTCTGCGCCCTGCCGCGCCCGAACAGCTCCACGCCATAGGCGCGAATCATGGCGCGCACGATCGCTTCGGCTGCAGGGGCGAGGGGAGGCATGGCCTCAACCAGCCGCACGTGTGGCGAGCGCGCATCCGGTTGCGTGAACCGTCCTAGATCCTCTATGTCGGGTTCCAGACGCTGCACTGGCAGATCCGCGCTGAACATCATGAGTCGGATGCGCTCGTAGAGCGCATCTTCTTCAGCTCTGGTGATCGGGATGTCTGACATTCCTCTACCTCGGGGGGGCTTGAATGATTTCCTTCGAAGCCTGTCCACGTATGTCGTCGGGATGGAGCGCGTCGAGGAACGTCCGGCCCTTACCGGTCAGGTGCACGCGGGGTGTTCCTTCACCACAATGGCCCAGCATGACCAGTTGACGTTCGAGCCGGGTATCGAGCTCGGCTCGGTTCATTTCTAGTGGGTCCGGCGCCTGGCGAACCAGCATCAGTGTTACGAATTCGTATGTGCTGAGCATCTTCTTCTCCCATGAAATGGGGGGCCGGCATCAGCGACACCCTTGGGGAAAAAGATACGTAGCGCAATCCGAACGAGGGGCGCGGCGTGCTCAGGCGACGATGTGGGCCGGCGGACCGCTACTGTTGATGCATCCCGCATTGATGGCGCGTATTGCGTACCCAACGGCGTCGCGGTGAGCCTCGTCTGCGCTTCTCTACTGCAGAGCATACCGTGGTAGATGCCAGTCCGAGGGCTTTTTGCCATACTTGGACGCTCGCGCAGCCGGTCCGGCTGCGCCTCGCACGCAGATGCTTGCGCGCGCATTGGCCCGAAATGCGCAATACCTGCCGGAGCTTGTAGTGCCTCAACTTACGGCACCGACGAGCCCCTGAGCCATCGTCCCCATCGAGGATTGCCGCCAGCCAGCATCGGCGGCTCCTCGATCTCTATGAACGCGCCATCTATCGTCAGTGCATCGCTCTCAAGTTGCACATCGACTGGTGAGCGGGCGTTCTCAGCACCCTCCATCACAGTCCATCCTGGTTCCGGCATGGCTTTCGGCTCGCCTCCGAGCAGCGGCACTAGCCCGATGAAACCAAACAGCACGGCCGCGCCAACGGCGATCAGCATATGGCCGGAGGTGCCGACACTCGCCGCATTGGTTGCGGCGATGGTTCCGACGACGACCGGGACGAGGCTCGTGGCTCGTGGCTATTCCTACTTCGACGAAGAACAGAGCAATTGCTATGAAGAATCCAGCGGCGCGGCCGTTAGACCTTATTTTAGGGGCGTCTCAATGGATATCGTTCGCCTGGAGAATGCAACTGGGATTGCGTCGCTAATGGCGGCCATTGGCATATTGATCGGTGTCAAAATGGCAAAGCCTTATCATCTGACGACTCTGCTCGTCGGCCTTTCACTGATTGCTTTTGCAGTCATGAGTGCTTCAACGTTCTCGAATTACGAAGTGATGGCGAAGCTACTCAACGCTCGCCACAGGCTAAGTGACGATGCTCTCCAAGAAGGCCTGCGAGTGAATAATCTTTGGGTGCTCATCTACCCGGCACTCATCGGCGCGCTGGGAGTGAACTTGCTGACGTCATGGCTCCAATCGAGCAAGCCAGTTGAGGACGAAGATTCGATCGAAATGGCGGTGCTGAGGATAATTTCTGAACGAAGCGCCAGCGTGCGCGATGATGCACGACCGGACGCGCTGTCGTCGCGAGAAAGCTCCTTGCGGCGCCCGCGGGAGAGCGTCAGAGCTATGTTGGTGCGGAGGCGCTGAAGGTTTCTTCTGAGATGTGGACCCATCGTGATCATGCTTAACGCTATTGAGACACGCACCCCTCCGACTATCGACTACCTGTCTTGGTTGCCGGCCGGGGGGCGAACCGCAGCGAAAATTGCCGCCGAAGTGACGCAGATCGATAAAGCGCTTACGGCTCTTGATGAACTGCTGAACCTGCTGCAACCACCACACACTGGCAAGATTAGGATTGAATGGTGGGGGGGAATGGGCGGCGCGTGCCGACACCGGTCGTCTGGTCGCACTCGAAAGCGGGCTGGCGCGCGGTACGGGTGTCTAGTACGGGACTTTCGCGACGAGTGACGTCTGCGCGAGTTTTCAACGATAACGTCAAGCAGGTGAAGGCGATCTGCCAGAACGTGACCACGCTGCGCAAGATGCGTGACCGGGCACTAGCGCCGATCGCCATGTTGCAGCGGACGACGGCAGGAACGCTGAATTCAAATGCGTCGAGGCTAACCCTAACCTGCATCGGAATCGATCTAGCGCTGGGGTTCGCGCGGCAGTAGTTCGGGATCGTCGATGTCCTCGAAGGCAATGAAGATGACGAACTGTGGGGCGAATGACGTCCCGTGCAATCATGGAGAAAGTATGGTTATTACAGCGACTGCGATGGTCGCTGCCGCAGATTTTGCCTTGGACAAGGCGAAAGACAAACTCTTTGATATGGTCAAAGACAAAGTCATCGCGAGGTGGAGCGAGCATCGCGCGCGGAAGTTCTTCGATGCTTTTCTCGACGAGGTTCGCAAAGAGCAGGTAGTGCTGACGACGTCGGCGGATCTAAACGATATGCTCCGAGTAGTCGCAAACAACGACGAACGGACGAGTACGATATTCGATGCATACCGCAGGGTCGCGCTCTCTGCGAGCAAGGATATCGGGCCCATGGTGATTGGCCTCCAGACTGCCCGTATTGTCCTTGAGGACAGGATCGCGAGCGAGATTGAAGAAATGGTATTCGAGGGAAGCGAGGTGCTGAACGATCGCGATTTTGCGTCGTTGCTTTCTTGGATGGAATTCGTTCATGCCGATGGCGAGTACAGAAAGGCGCTGGATAGCCAGAAGTTCGGCATCGGTCAAAATGGACCAATCCCTATCTTGGTCAAGGGAGGTTACCAACCCCCTCTTTCCATCGCGCAGAAAGGGCGGGCTCCAACAATCTCGTATCGGCCACGAGTGCCAGCGATCAACGATGAGAGCCGATTGAATCTCTTTAGTGATATAGGCCCTTTTGCGCTGAAGCTCAGAAATATTGGCTTGCTTGAAGAGTCGACATCACCGCGCGGCCATCCGCGCAATCCTGATGGAACGAATTACTTCGTCCGCGTGAGCCCGGCTTGCGAGGCTCTCTATGAACTCGCGGTGCGTGCCAAGGACTCAGTTGGAGTTGGGAGTGGGGCAGCAAGCCAATGATTCGCTGGAGTTAAAAATACACAAACAATGAGAGGTGTTCGATATGGATTCTTGGCATCGCAGCGATTGGTTCAGTTTCTCCCAGGCGGTTGGATCAATCCTGGCAATTCTGGGGGCTGGCGCCATCGCCGGCTACCAAGGGGGAGCGGTTCGCAAGCTTGCACGAGAGCAACGAGCAGAGGGAGACCGAGTTGCTGCAGCGAGCCTATTCGCGATTTATGGGTACGCACTCACCATTAGCAATCATGTCCAAGCGCGCCATCGAGCAAAAAGTTTCCTCTTACTGAGTCCGCGAACGCTGAGAGAATCTTGACGGGTTCGCGCGATCACCTGGCAACCTTTCCATTGCATGAGCTACCGACTGAAGGGCATGTGAAGTTGGCGGTCCAGTTAGAGGCTTAACTGACCCTGCACATTCCCGCGATGGTGGACGCTGCAAACCAACTGGTATCGAACGGGGAGGTGGACTTCAACTTCCTGGAATCTCTTCAATCGTTCTCGGATCTGAGCGATCAGATCGAAGCTTTGAAGCGTACGGCGAACCATCCTCGCTGAGTGTGCTCTTAATCTGTAAGCAAATGCGTGGGTGGAGATTCAATTGGCGCACGAGTGCGATACCAATTCTGGAGCTAGGTTTGTCGTTGACCTCCAGTGAGGCTATGCACTTGGTATGGAAGTGGCACTTAAATTGGGGATTACTGACTTGCGCCGCCGCGGTGTGTAACCGCATCCGAGAAATGCGGTTACACACCGGTTGCATGGGCTGCAAAACGAAAAGGGCTGCAACGCTTTCGCGTGCAACCCTTTGAGTTAGCTGGTGTGACCTTACCCCGCCGAGTACACCATTCGTAAGTTAGTGGGCTCGCCGCTTTTCGGTTGATGCAGTTGCCGGAATTGGTCCGGCGCCAGTTGCCCGAGGGCACTATGCGGACGCACGGAGTTGTAGT
>NZ_JAAGPN010000235.1:0-12877 GCF_017104805.1 Paraburkholderia sp. Ac-20347
GTTGAACGAATAGAAGAGCTGGTTCTGCACGCCACCCTGATGACCCATCATGACGTATCCCCCGTCGATCGATGTCTTCCAGGATAGCGAACAATCCCAGCGGCGGGCGAGTTTTTCAACAGAATCGGCCGAACTCGGTCTCTTGCCACAGCTTGAGATCCAGCCCTGATAGCCTTCGAATCTAGTCTTGCTACTTGCGCCGAGTACTCTTGCTGCGATGCTTTGTCCTCAGCATTTCGGCGAGTTGCTGAACGAAATTCACGACGAGCAGGCGCTCGTCGTTATCCAGACCCTCAAGTGCGTCCGCGATCACGGCCATCTGGTCGTCCGGCCGCTTCGAGCCACGCTGCAATAGCTGGTCTACCGAGCAGTCCAGCGCATCGCTGAGTTGTTGAAGGCGATGCAACGTCGGTACACGCGTCCCTCGTTCCCACCTGCTGATGGCTTCCTGCTCTAGATCGATCATTTCCGCAAGCTTGGCTTGGGTCAGTCCGCGTGCGCGTCGTTGTTCGGCAATGGCGGTCCCGACGCGGGCAGCTAGCAGCATGTCCTGGGTGTCGTCGGTGATTGGGGCGGAACGATTGCTCATAGGACGATATGGTCGACTTCATTCCAATAGAGATGAACATCCTGAAAGGAATGTTTAATTCCAAAATGGTTGAATTTTCGAGGCCGTTTTCGTATCGTACAGAGGTTGCGTGAGCGGTCGGGGCACAAGAAAAAGCCGCTCGGAAGATTTTGTTTCGAAAAATCAATAGCCTATGACAACGAGCGATTCACTTTCCCAGTTCCACACATTCATGTCGGTCTACGAAAGCTGCCGCGCATCGGCGCTAGGCCATGCATTGCAGATGACGCCTATGGCCGCGCGAGCCTTGTGCTTGGTTCGAACGTTTCCTGGCATGACCCTCCACGAGTTGGGCTGCATCCTTGGCGGAAGTCAGGGGCAGGTCATCGGCGCTGCATTTGACCTGCAACATCTCGGTTACATCGAGATATCGGAAGAGGGTGACGACAATCGTCAGCGGGTGTTGAAGCCGATACGGGGGCGACTTTTCGGGTTCGAGGGATATGACAAGCTGGTGTTCAATCTGGCAGCGGAGGCCGGAGTTACCGAGCAGTTGGCGTCGCTGTTACCGCTGTATCAGGACGTGCTGATGAAAGCGCTTGAGGAACTGCAAGGTGATGCGCAGAACATCCAGTATCAGGCTCAACGGCGGATACTGGCGCGGGTCATATGAGTCGTGTCAGCGATTTTCGAGCACATTGATGCCATTGCCCGCAAGAAGCGCCGAGACGTGTTATTCATCGAATTCTATCGAGTCGATGCCAAAGGAAAGCGCGGCTGTCTCGTTGCAGGGTTCGACTGGCCTCGACTTACTATGCGACAGCAGATCATTGAGTGGCTCGACAAGCGGCGGATCGAGTGGGAGCCTTGCAGTCACGCGGAGGTTCCGGCGTTAATCATGTCTTATCGCGGGCAGATTTATATTGATCTTCCGTTCGACAGAGGCGTGTCCGCGTATCGCGAACTGGAGGCATTCTTTGGAAAGCCGAACGGCAAAATGAGGGTCTCCGGTGTCAGGCTCTGTCGCCTGAGGTATACGGCCGCGTTGCGGAACGCGGATCAATATGGCGCTGACTACTGGGATCGATGGTAGGCGGGACCGATGGCGTTATCGCCTGAATTGCCTCGCCTCCATCACAGACAGAGCTTCAATGAAGATCGTTTGCACGGCAGGCAGAATCTTTTCTAGAGCATCGGACAGGTCCATGTCCCGGCCGAGTCGTTCCAACTTGGCGCGATGGAGGCGGGCAGCTTCGCACCGCGCATCTATCGGCACGAGGAAGTATTCGCCGCTCTGGCCTTTTGTGGATCCAATGACACGGGCTAGGCCCTCCTCTTGAAGATCGAAGGCGGTACCGACTGCCTGCCCGCGACTGCAACCGAGTAGTAAATGGAGTTTATCGAGCGAGATTTCGCCGGCGGATAGCCCGATGTCGAGCGCCTTTGCTGCGAATACCGACGTGCCGAGCGATTTTGCAAGGGCGGTAGCGTACCGCCCTTGATACAGCGACATGAAATTGTGAAAGTGTGTGATTGCGAACATTAAACCCCTTGCTACGTACTTTATCGGAGCGGCATCGTATGAGATGCCGGGATAAAAGGAGGGTAGCGAGGGGTTATTGGCGCATCAAGCGATATTTTGATAATTAAATTGTCTGGTCAACAGACGTTGCCATGTGTGTTACAAATAATCATTCTTGGGGGGCTTCTCCCCGAGGTACATATCGAATCTCGAGATTGAATACGATCCATCGATGAGCGGGCGGATAATAATCGGTGTCAATTTTCCCGCAGTTGGGATGTTCCATTCTTCAATTACATCGGAAAGCCGCTCTCTACTAACTGATTTAATATGAATAACGAGTTCGGCTGAATTCATATCATTCAACGCCGAGAAAAAACACTCGCTGACTTTGTACTTGTCGATTTTCGGAGTTTCGACAGGCTTTTCTTTCCGTCGTTCTTTCGTAATTTTACGGCGAATTTCGTCAAGCCCATTTTCAGCCAATACCCATTCAGAAAACGTCTGTTCGGTTTGACCTGCCTTGTTGGCGCGCTGGAGGATGAGTGCATCGGAGGATGCTTGTCTCCGCTCTTCTCCACGGTAAATTCGCGAAATCAAATGGTATTCTGTTGTATTCTTCCGCTTCTTCTTGAATGGCTCGCCCATTGCCTTCTCGTACAAAGCGGCGTAGATTTTGTCCTGAAGCAGTGTGTTGTCGATTCTAAAAAATTTCTGACGAATTCCGAGGCATTTTGCAAGTGAGTCAATTGCGGCTTGCTGGATCTTTCCGTGATAGGTGTCGATATTTTTTCTGATTGACTCACCGTGCATCTTGAGGTTGTCCAACTCCTCTTTAAGAAGAGGAATCACCACATTCTCATCTTGTGAATCCAGCTTGTTCGAACTGAATTTAGATTTATCCAATTGCTTGGATCCCTCAAGAGCCTTTTTCAGATTGGACTTGTCAACCGAAAATTCCTTTGCGGAACTGGTATCCAGTTCCCGCGTGGTGATTTCGGTAACATTAATATTTTCCATTACATACTCCTTATAAAGTTAATTTAATTGTCGTTCTGTGAATCGACGAAATGAACTTTATTTCGGAGTGAGTTTCGATAATAGCCGCCGCGCTGGCTAACGTTTACCGTTTGCCGGCAAGTCGTACACCGTTTGCTAGCAAGTCGTTCGCTGTCTGCGGGCAAACGTCATACCGTCCAGCCAGCCAGTGATAGTGCGTTCGGCTTGGTTTTCCGAGAGTTCGATGTTGAGATCCGCTGCCTTTGACAGAACCGCTTCTTTGATCGATAGAGCGGCATTGCGTTTGCTCTGATATTTGCCGGTCGCGGCTAGCTCACGGGCATGTTCGCGCAGGGGTTCGTATCTAGCATTGCGTTTGGTGGAGCCAGCCTTGCTGCGCGCGGAAATGACACCGACTAGTGCCGGCTCCAAGGCGAACACACCTTCTGCAAAACCCAGCAGATAATGTGCGTTGGCGATATGGGACCATCCTTGATGTTCGTTGCCCGCACTGTGAGCATTTTTTGCTTCCTGCACATAGGCACACGCCTGGCAGATCGCCCGCATGTAGATGAGGAACGAATGCTCGGTGTGATTTTTGAATACTTCGACTTCGATCTGTGCCGGATTTTCAGTCGACGACTGAGCTATCGGCATAAGAACTTCTCTAAGAAAGTCGTCCGCCGAATGATCCGGGTTCATCACAACATAGAGCCGAAACGCCGCCTTAATGATCGCGTCGCATGCCGCTGCGATTGAGTCAAAGATAGGGAAAGGTTCGCCGAATTTTCGAGTGAGTGCGATGTCAGTCATGGGACGCGGGAGAAGTTTTGAGAAGGTAAAACGCAGTGTGGTCAAATCGGTTTAACGGCGTTCTGGCGCTGCGCTTGAGCTTGAGGCAGCGCAGGTGTCGAGCAGGGCAGCAAAATGCGTGGCGGCTCGTTTGGCAAGCCATAGGGAAAATTGTCGGTTGCACCGACAATTGCTGGCGACGAGATGCTGTTTTCGCCCTCTCCGCAATTAGCGGGCGCCATCACATGTGTCCGGCTCGCTACGACGACGTTCAAGCGGGCACCAAGAGCTTCTATGCACTAGACATAAAGTGCGTGAGTACGCTCAAGTTTCAAGCAACGTCGTCCGACATTCAGAGAGGGCAAGCAGCTTGTATGGGCAATGGCTTGCTTGAGCGTGCGGGCGTCCCGGCCTCAATCTCGCACGAATCTTTGAATGGCTGCTCGATTCGGGTTGGCAGAGGGCCGCTGCTGTCCATAGCGTTCAGCTTATGCGGATGACGACGGGAATATGCAGTACGCAAGAGGCGGTGACGGAACAGTATGGGAAGCGGCAAAATTTTCTGCGCTCCCCGGAGATAGACTTGAAGAAGAGAGGCGCAACCTAGTGTGCGTCGAATGTGGGGAGTTTGCTTGGTTTCGCAAGCAGAGCACCCATGGTCATCCAGCGCATTTTTGTGCTCACCACACAGCACAATGCAATCTGCGCGTTGAGTATGTCGTTGTCGGCGAAGCTCGTAACGAGGCGACTGTCGCTGAGGCGCAGGTCGCAAGCGGCGACTTGATCGTCGTAGATCTTGACCAAGAGTCTGGTGGCAATATCGATGTCACACCGGTGCAGCCTCCGCCTACGGGGGACGGTGAAGGCGGGGGGCGGACTTATGTGTTGCGAGGGCCTAACCGACAATCGGCACAACACTTCACATTGCGTAGGATTCTCCTACGGCTTGTGCAGAGCCCAGAGTTCCGTAATTCAGACAGGCAAATCCACCTGCATAAGTCTGATGGTGAAGTCCTCGTTGGTGGGCCGGTTAGACAAATTGTCACGAGCTTTGACGAAATTCGTGCTGAGAGGCACAACGACGTACTTGCCTTGTACTGGGGGCCGATTGCATCTGTAGGCCGGACGACCGATGGCAAGCTTTGGCTCAACTCTTCGGATCGGTATAGCGGTGCGAGCGTCGTAATCTTCGAGGATATCGTAGACGATTTCTTGCAGACGTTCGGCATCACGGATCTCGACGATCTTGCCGGCGCACACGTTCTTGTTGCCGGTCGATGTACGGTCCGCGCCGGACGACCATTTATATGGTGCAGTTCACCGAAATACATCATCGTGCGCCGGTACCGGGACGAGCGATTGCAGGTGCAGCTGTAGTCCGCTTCGCCCACACGGTTATTTGTCGATTAGAGCAGACTTTTACGGCTTGCTCGCTCAAGAGTCGGTTTGCATCTATATGCAAGTCGACTCTTGGATGTCGGTTCGACCACAACGCGAGACGTGGCGACGCCGATCACATCATCAAGGCTACCAGTTTTATTTTGATCATATTTTAAGCTTGGCGATCACGTCGATTTCCGGGCCCATCGAAATGGCGTCGTTCGGGCACGCGGGCTCGCAAACGTCGCAATTGTGCGGAAAACGTCTTGTTGCTCATGGCATGGCGTGCTATCTGGACTTTGCGCGCTGCAAAATCTGCAACACCTGTGCAACTCAGCCGCAACTCAAAAACATGGATTTCGGGGAATTTCGCACGACCGTGCAGAAGGCTGAAAAGCTATAATGTATTGTTTTTTCTAGCAAAGTTGGTGGCAGCATGGCCCTGATGATTACCGACGAGTGCATCAATTGCGACGTCTGCGAGCCCGAGTGCCCGAACGACGCCATTTCGATGGGCCCGGAAATCTACGTGATCGACCCGAACAAGTGCACGGAGTGCGTCGGCCATTTCGACGAGCCGCAGTGCATCCAGGTGTGTCCGGTGGAGTGCATCCCGAAGAATCCCGAGCACCTCGAAACGCAGGAGCAGCTGATGCAGAAGTACGAGACGCTGACGGCGGCGAAGGACGCCTGAGCGCCACAGCCCGCCCGCAGCCTGCTCGCAACGACGACGCTGCAAACGAAAAACGCGCCCGAGGGCGCGTTTTTTTATGTCCGGCTTTTATGTGCGGCCAACGTGGCTCACAACAAGGCTCACAACGAGCCTCAAGCGACGATGGCCTTGAGCGCCTCGACGAGCGTATCGCATTCGGCGTCGGTGCCGATCGAGATGCGCAGATGCTGATCGATACGCGGCAGCTTGAAATGGCGCACAAAGATTTCTTTTTCGCGCAGTTTGGCCGCGATGCCGGCCGCGTCGTGTTGCGGATGCTTCGCGAACACGAAGTTCGCCGCCGACGGCACCACCTCGAAGCCCAGCGCCTCGAGCGCCGCGTTCAGGCGCGTGCGGCTCGCGATCACGCGTTCGCAGGTCGAGCGGAAGTACGCGACGTCCTCGTAGGCGGCCACGCCGGCCGCTTGCGCCAGCCGATCGAGCGGATATGAGTTGAAGCTGTCCTTCACGCGGTTGAGCGCGTCGATCAGATCGGCGTGACCGAACGCAAAGCCCACGCGCATGCCCGCGAGCGAACGCGACTTCGAAGTCGTATGCACGACGAGCAGATTCGGATAGCGGTCGATCAGCGCGATGGCCGACTCGGCGCCGAAATCCACATACGCTTCGTCGACGATCACGACCGAATCCGGATTGCCCGCGACCACACGCTCGATCTCGGCGAGCGGCAGCGCATGACCGGTCGGCGCATTCGGATTCGGGAAGATCACGCCGCCGTTCGGCTGCAGATAGTCGTCCACGCGAATCCGGAATTGCTCGTCGAGCGGCACCGTGCGGTATTCGACTTCGTAGAGTCGCGCGTAGGTCGGATAAAAGCTGTAGGTGATATCGGGAAAGAGAATCGGCTTGTCGTGCTTGAGCAGCGCGAGGAACGCGTGCGCGAGCACTTCGTCGGAGCCATTGCCGACGAACACCTGATCGGCGCGCAGACCGTGATGCGCGGCCACGGCGGCGCGCAGATTCTTCGCGACCGGATCGGGATAGCGGCGCAGCGACTCGCTGTGCTCGCCCAGTTCGGCGCGGATCGCGTCGAGCACGCGCGGCGAGGGCGGGTAGGGGTTCTCGTTGGTGTTGAGCTTCACCGGATGCGCGAGCGCCGGCTGTTCGCCGGGCACGTACGGTACGAGACGGTGGACGATGTCACTCCAGAAACGACTCAAGACGCTCTCCTTCACTCATTCGATATGACGTGTGCTGCCGCGCGTGACGCGCGGCGCGCACCTTGACGCAAGGTTATCCGCGCAACGCCGTTTCAGCCGTTGCGATGCAGCAGCATCACGGCGCGCTCGGTTTCGCCCTTCACGAAGGTGGGCATGATCGCGAGCGAGCGCTCGATCGACGCGTCGATCACGTCCTGCTCTTCGCGGCGCGGCGGCTTGAGCACGAAGTTCGCCACGTCGGGCTTGGCGCCCGCGCGCGCGCCTTCGGGAATCAGATCGCGCGGATGGCCGATGCCGATGCGCAGTCGCCAGTATTGCTGCGTCGACAGATGCGCGGAAATGTCCTTCAGGCCGTTGTGACCGCCGCTGCCGCCGCCGAGCTTGAGCTTCACGGTGCCGGGCGGCAGATCGAGTTCGTCGTGCGCGACGAGGATCTCGTCGGGCAGGATCTTGAAGAAGTTCGCGACCGCGACGACCGACTGGCCCGAGCGGTTCATATAGGTCTGCGGTTCGAGCAGATGCACTTCCTCGCCGTAGAGGCGCGCCTTCGCGTAGTGGCCGTGAAAGCGGCGCTCGTCGCGCAGTGTCGCGCCGGCGTCGCGCGCGAGCTGGTCCACGAGCCAGAAGCCCGCGTTGTGGCGCGTCGCCGTATATTCGGCGCCCGGATTGCCGAGCCCGACGATCAACCTGATCATGGTGGTGTTTCCGCCTGCAAGATCGCTGAATGCTCGACGGCCAGCGGCCGGAGCGTGATCCGCAAGTGTACGGAAGTGTATGAAAGAGTGCGAAAAAAAACCCGCCGGGGCGAACCTCGGCGGGTCACGTCGACCGTCTCTATTGAGACGGATCGAGAGGATCGGCTTGTTGCCGCAGCTTATTCAGCTGCTGCTTCGCCTTCAGCAGCGGCTTGTGCGCCAGCCGGCACCGGTGCCGACGCGACGACCGGGTTTTCCGCTTCGATGTGCGGAACCAGCGTCACACCTGCCGGCAGCGTGATGTCCTTGGCGTGCAGCGATTGACCAGCTTCGATCTTCGCCAGGTCGACTTCGAGGAATTCCGGCAGTTGGCCCGGCAGGCAAACCACTTCGATTTCCGCGAGGACGTGCGAGATGATCGCGCCACCCAGCTTGACGGCCGGGTTGGTTTCCTGGTTCATGAAGTGCAGGGGCACCTTCGTGTGGATCTTCTTGTTCGGGTCCACGCGCTGGAAGTCCACGTGCAGCACGAGCTGACGGAACGGGTGGTATTGCACGTCGCGCAGCAGAACCTGTTGCGACTTGCCTGCCACTTCGAGCTCGAGGATCGACGAGTGGAAGGATTCCTTCTTCAGGGCGTGCCACAGCGCGTTGTGGTCGAGTTCGACCAGCTGGGGTTCCGAACCGACACCGTAAACGATGCCAGGGGTCTTGCCAGCGATGCGCAGGCGGCGGCTCGCACCCGTACCTTGCAGGTTACGCTCGAAAGCGATGACTTTCATGTGATTCTCCAATGCACTGCCCGCGACCAGGCAGTAAAACGGGGCCTTGTCGACAGCACGGCTGTCTTCTGGCCCCCAGCGATGCAGCACGAACCTTCGTCCGTTCGCGCCGATTACGTGCAAAAGCGCGGCATTCTCGCGAACACCGCGCTCTGCGCGTCAATTCTTTTTAGCTTTCTGCGAACAGCGACATCACCGAGTCGCCGCGGCGGATACGCGAGAACGTCTCCGCGAGCAGGCCGGCGCTCGTGAGCGCGCGGATCTTCGAGCACGCGCGGGCTTCTGCGCCCAGCGGAATCGTGTCGGTGACGACCAGTTCGTCCAGTGCGGAAGCAGCAATACGCTCGCCTGCGCCACCCGAGAGAACCGGGTGCGTGGCGTAAGCGAAGACCTGCTTCGCGCCGCGTTCCTTCAGCACTTGCGCTGCCTTGCAGAGCGTGCCGGCGGTATCGACCATGTCGTCCATGATCACGCAGGTGCGGCCTTCGACTTCACCGATGATGTTCATCACTTCGGCGACGTTCGCCTTCGGACGACGCTTGTCGATGATCGCGAGATCGCAACCGAGTTGCTTGGCGAGCGCACGGGCGCGCACCACGCCGCCGACGTCCGGCGAAACGACCAGCAGGTTCTCGTAGTTCTGCTTGCGCAGATCGCCGAGCAGCACGGGCGTTGCGTAGATGTTGTCGACGGGAATATCGAAGAAGCCCTGGATCTGGTCAGCGTGCAGATCCATCGTGATGATCCGCTCGACGCCCGCGATTTCCAGCATGTTTGCCACGACCTTCGCCGAGATGGCGACGCGCGCCGAACGGGGGCGGCGGTCTTGACGGGCATAGCCGAAGTAGGGGATGGCTGCAGTGATCCGGCCTGCGGATGCGCGCTTGAGCGCATCGACCATGATCATCAGTTCCATGAGGTTGTCGTTGGTCGGCGCGCAGGTGGACTGCAGGACGAAGACGTCCTTGCCACGCACGTTTTCCTGGATTTCGACCTGGATTTCACCGTCGGAGAAGCGGCTAACCATAGCCTTGCCGAGGGGAATACCGAGGATCTTGACGACTTCCTGTGCAAGCGCGGGATTTGCGTTGCCAGTAAAAACCATCAGGCCGTCATGGCTGCTCATCATGCACCTGCTGCGGACTTTGGGGGGGCGAGAGGAACTACTTGGGCGAACTGCTTTTAGAATTTTTGGCAGGGGAGGAAGGACTCGAACCCTCGCATGCCGGAATCAAAATCCGGTGCCTTGACCAACTTGGCGACTCCCCTACACTCAACTTCTAGCCTGACTGACCGGTAGAGCGATCAGTCACGCAAAACTATGACGCGAAAGTGAAGAGTGGATGCGTGTCCAGACTCGAGGCTACCGCGCTTCTCCAGGTGGGATGTTCCGCTTGCAGTTTGGCTTGCACCGTTTCTGCTTCGGCCCGACTGGTGAATGCTGCGAATACGCTTGCACCCGATCCGGTCATCCGCGCCGGTGTTGTGCTGCTCGAGATGCTCTCGAACCACTTGATCACCTGCGCTACTTCCGCGTATTTTCCTGCGACAACTGCTTGCATATCGTTCCGGCCGAAACTGTCAGGCCATCCGTTCTGCGTTGCTTGCTGTGCAAGAAAGACTGCTATTGTGCAGGCCTCTGTGTCCCTTGTCAACGACTTTTCTGAAAAAATTTCAGCGGTAGGGACATGAACCTGCGGCGTCACAACCAGAAAATGACGCGGGGGCAATTGTACACATTCCAGCGCCTCGCCAACACCCTCCGCAAATGCATTTTTCCCGAACACGAAGAAGGGCACATCGGCGCCCAGTTTCAGTGCCAGTTCCTGTAATTCGAGGCGCGGCAGATTGAGCTTCCAGAGGCGGTTCAGCGCGAGCAGCGTGGTGGCCGCGTCGGAGCTGCCGCCGCCAAGACCGGCGCCCATCGGCAGACGCTTTTCGATGTCGATCTCGACGCCTTCCTGGGTCCCCGTGTGTTCCTTGAGCAGCTTCGCCGCGCGCACGGTGAGATCGTGCTCGGCCGGCACGCCCTCGACTTCGACGGTGCGCGTGATGCGGCCGTCGTGGCGGCGCGTGAAATGCAGCGTGTCGCCCCAGTCGAGCAACTGGAACACGGTCTGCAGATCGTGATAGCCATTCGGGCGGCGGCCCGTGATGTGCAGGAAGAGATTGAGTTTCGCGGGCGCGAGGCAGTCGCGCAGCGAGTCTTGAGTTTCGGTCATGGTGCGTTGAGGCTTGCCTGACCGGCGGCGGGGCCGCGCGCCGGTCGTGTCGTGCTGGATTTTACTGGTCGAGCACGAGCTTGATCTGAAGCGGCGGATCTTCGCGGGTGAGATTCACGCGCTTGACGCCGGTCGCGGGCGCGTCCGCGTAAGCGATGTAGTCGATGGTCCAGCCGTCCTGCTCGATCTGCGAAAGGCGTTGCGGATTCTGCGGATCGGCGGTCGTGCGTGCGCGCGAACTCGGCGCGACCGACGGTTGCAGCCAGTAGCGCAGACCTTCGACCGGCAGCGCGAAACCGAGCGCCTGCTGCATCAGCGTGCCGACGTTGTCGGCGGTGAGCGGCGGCTTGTTCGGCAGTTCGAGCGTGGCTTGCGACGGCGCCGACGTGACGATCGCGAGCGTCGATCCGAGCGGATTGAGCAACTGCAAGGTCACGGTGGTGTCGGTCTGACGCCAGTCGAAATTGCCGTACGCGTTGCGTTGCTGGCCGTTCTGGTCGTTGTACTGCACGGCGAACCGGCCGTGATAGGCGCGGTTCGTCTGCGTGGTGAGCGAGGTCGTGGCGCGCGCCGTGGACGGCTCGTGCGGCGCCTGCGTCGCGCAGCCCGCGAGAGCGAGCAACGCGGCGAGCGCCGCGCCCGGCGCGAGGCGCAGGGCAGGGCGCAAAACCGGGCGCAATACGGCGGAACGGATGCTGAGTCGGGAATCGGCCATCAGAGATCGTTGACCTGGAGGCGCTGGAGCGTCTTCAGGAGCGTGTCGTTGTCGGGTTCGAGCTTGCGGGCTTCGCGCCAGGCCTGGCGTGCGCCGTCCTGGTCGCCGTTCTTCCACAGCACTTCGCCCAGATGCGCGCCGATCTCGGCGTTCGGCTGCATGCTGTAAGCCTTGCGCAGCAGCTTGATGGCGTCGGCGGTGTCGCCCATGCGGTACTTGACCCAGCCCACGCTGTCCATGATGAACGCATCGTCGGGCGCGAGTGCCGAAGCCTTCTCGACCAGCCGGTCGGCTTCCTGCAGGCGCTGGTTGCGGTCGGCGAGCGAATAGCCGAGCGCGTTGTAGGCCTGCGGATTGTCGGGCTGCGTCTTGATCAGCTTGCGCAGCTGCGCTTCCATGACTTCGTAGTGGCCGTTCTTTTCGGCGGCCATCGCGTAGTCGTAGGTGAGATCGGGATCGTCCGGGAAGTCGGCGGTGGCCTTCGCGAGGCGCGCTTCGGCTTCCGGATAGCGCTTCGCGTCGAACAGGATCGAGGCGTCCGTGCGCGCGATCAGCGACTGGTCGCGCGGATCGTCGCTCTGGATGCCCGCGAGCAGGCGTCGCGCGTCGTCGACCTTGCCCTGCTTGTCGAGCAGTTGCGCGCGCATCACCTGCGCCGGCACGTATTGCTGGCTGGTCGGGCCGATCTTGTTCAGCCAGGCGTCGGCGCCCGCGTCGTCTTTCTGTTCAGCCGACAATTGCGCGAGGTAGATGTAGGCCTGGCCCGGATCGCCGCCCGTGACCTTTTCGGCCGCCTGCGCGTACTGAACCAGATACTTCTTCGCGTCGTCGTACTTCTTCTGCTGCACGTCGATGAGCGCGAGCGCCATCATCGGCATCAGGTCGTCCGGCTTGGACTTGTGCAGGATTTCAAACTGCTTCTGCGCGTCGTCGAGGCGGTTGGCCGCGAGGTAGGTCTGCGCGAGCGCAAGGTGGCCGTCGCGCGACTTCGGATTCTGCTTGACGTACTGCTCGATGGCCGCAATGCCTTCGGTGCGCTCTTCCGGGCCCATTTGCACGAGCATCAGCGCGGCGGGCAGGTAGTCGCTCTTCTTCGCGAGCGCCTGTTCGAACGACTTGCGCGCGCCGGGCACGTCGTCGGCGAGCAGTTGCTGACGGCCGATGGCGAGCTGCGCCTCGGGGCGGTCCATGTCGTTGACGAGCAGCGCCTTGAGCACGTCGAGACCGCCGGAGCGATTCGGGCCGCGCGAAAGCAGCAACTGCAGCGAGAGGATGGCCGGGCCGCGGCTGTCGGCCGGCACGCGGGCCA